>DATGEF010000543.1:0-7537 GCA_035310405.1 Chloroflexia bacterium
GGCGAGATGCCTAGCGGCTAAAGCCGCGGCTACGAGTCCGGAAGCCCGCCTCCGCGGGCTGACGGTCCTTCCCCTGGGGCGTTGGTGCGGGGCGGCGCCCCGTGGCTCCTTGCAGCCCCGGCGCTTAGGTTGATCGGCATGGGCGGGTCTGAGACCCGCCTGTTGCGGGGTGGGCCTGCTGCCCCACAGGCGCCTGCGACCAACCCTCCCGCTCCCCGCCAGGCGGGTCTCAGACCCGCCCCTACCCCTACCGAGTCGCCTCCGTGCGGGCGGCTGTTGGGCCTGTGATTCGGTCCTGGGCCTGGATAGGAGTCGGAATCAGATTACAGACTGCCAGGCGATCAGAAGACTCACAGACAGATTAGAAAAACCCAACCCCCAACCCCTAACCCCCAACCCCCGCCCCCTGACCCCTACCGTTCGACTCGCACCTTCGCGCCGCGGCGGATCGCGGCCGCCTTGCGGGCGTCGCGGCTCGTGGCCAGATAGGCGCCGATCAGGGCGGCCAGGATGCCGATCGATAGACAGGCGGCCGGAAAGTACCCGACCGCGTCGTTCGGTTCGCGCCCGACCAGGTTGTCCGGCGCCTGGCCGACGATCCCCGCGCCGCCGGCACCCTGGAGGGTGCCACCCCCGCCCGTGCCGGTTTGGGGCGTCGCCGCGGCCTGCGCCACGGGCCGGGCGTCAGCGGGCCGGCTGGTCGCCAGGCCGAGCCCGAGCAGCATAAGGGCGCCCAGAACCAGGATGCCGTATTTCATATAGTTACCTCCCTTTCGGTCCTATTCTAGCAGAGCCGCAATTCTTGTGCCAGTGTGATATACTGAGATCCCAGCCCTGGTGGACCATAAGCCCGCGTTGGACGGCGGCATCCGAACCCCCAATTTGACATAACTAGAGAGGCCTATACATGAAACGTCCGCCCTGGCCCCGGCTTTTGCTGCTGGGCGCGTTACTGCCCCTGATCGCCCTGGTGCCCGGCCCGGCTGGCCGCGCCCAGACCGGTGCCCGCACCTTCCCCGAGACGGGCAAGACGGTGACCGGGCGCTTCCTCGACTACTGGCTGGCCCACGGTGGGCTGGCGCAAGAGGGCTTTCCGATCTCCGACCCGCTCCAGGAGACGAGCGACACCGATGGCCACCGCTATCAGGTCCAGTATTTTGAGCGCGCGATCTTCGAGCTGCACCCGGAGTACGCGCCGCCCTACGACGTGCTCCTCGCCTTGCTTGGCAACTTCCGCTATCGCCAGCAATATCCCAGCGGGGCGCCCAACCAGGTGCCCAACACGGCGCCGGGGTCGGTTTTCTTTAAAGAGACGGGCAAGCGACTCGGCGGCCGCTTCCTGGATTACTGGCAGGCCCATGGCGGGCTGGCCCAGCAGGGCTATCCCATCTCCGATGAGTTCCCGGAGCGCAGTGATCTGAACGGCCAGGTGTATACCGTCCAGTATTTTGAGCGCGCCGTCTTTGAGGCCCACCCCGAGAACACCGCGCCCTACGATGTGCTCCTCAGCCAGTTGGGCACCTTCCGCTACCAGGCGAAGTACGGCGGGCCCCGGCCCACGCCGTCGCCCAGCGGCTGCACCGCGCCGGTCGCCCCCGGCACCTGGGCCGGCCGGTTCACCACCGGCGCGACCTGGCAGGGGCAGGCCAACGGCGTCTTCACCGATGCCGGCACCGTGCGCCTGACCGTGGCCTGTGACGGCTCGCTCAGCGGCACCTGGGCCACGACCCAGTTTACCTACCGCTCAGTGATTACGACCACCGGGCCGCGCACCACCTGTACGGCGTCCAGCCAGGAGAGCTTCACCGGCGATGCCGAGATCGGCCCCAGCGGTCTGCCCCGGCTGGTCTTCAATGTGCCCCGCGTCGGCGGCGGGCGCCTGGCCTGCACCGACCTCGGCAGCCCGATCAACCTGGCGTTGATCGGCGGCATCCATGACGAGGTGCCGGTCGAGACCGTCGTCGCGGACACGCTCACCGGCAGCCGGTGGGCCTTCAGCCCGGAATACGTCCTGATCGACGAGCTCCACCTCAAGCCCCTGGCGTTGCCCGACTCCGGCACCCTGCTGACGACCACCGGCGCCTGGGAGCTCACCCGCCAACCGTGATGAGTGCGGAATGCGGAGTGCGGAATACGGGAGTCTCGCGTCCTTGTTCATCCACGAACAACACGAAGGATACGAACAACTCCGCACTCCGCACTCCGCATTCCGCATTCCGCATTAGTTACGGGCCGCAGGTCGTGTTGCTGGTCAGCGCCCCGTACTGGATCTTGGCGATCTGGCCACGGGTGGCCTGGTTGTACTGGCGGTAGTAGGGGCGGTTCGTGCTGTCGCAGGGCTCGCCCGGCCCGCCGCAGTTGTAGCCCGAGATGAGGCCATGGCAGAACGCCGTCTCCACGAAGGGATAGAAGGCCGTGCCGGGTAGCACATCCGTGAAGCTCCCCTGCGCCGGCGTGACCAGGCTGTACGCCGCCCCGGTGACGATGATCTTGGCCAGCTGGCCGCGCGTCACGTTGGTATAGGGGCGGAAATACGGCCGGTTGGCGCTGTCGCAGGGCTCGCCCGGCCCGCCGCAGGTGTAGCCCGAGACGATATTGTCCGCCGCCGCCGTCTCGATCACGCTGAAGAAGGGCTGGCTCGGCGGCACGTCGGCGAAGGTGTTATTGCCGCCGGCCGGCGTGACGATCGGCTTGCTGAAGCCCAAGACGACGATCTTGACCATCTGGGCGCGCGTCGTGTTGTTATAGGGGCGGAAGCTGAACGTGCCGTCGCCGTTGCTGTAGCCGCTGATCACCCCATGACAGGCCAGGTAGAGCACCGGCGTGTAGAAGTAGTCCGTCGCGTGGACGTCCGTAAAGCTCAGGCTACACGGAGTGCTGGTCGCCGCCGGGACGGTTGCCGTCGCCGTCGGCCCGCCCGGGGTATTACTGGGGGCGGGCGTATTGGTTGGGCCGCCCGGCGTGTTGCTGGGGGCGGGCGTATTGGTCGGGCCGCCCGGCGTGTTCGTCGGCGTCGCCGAGGGGCCCCCCGGCGTCACGGTGGCGCTGGGCGGCCCGACGGTGCGGGTCGCCGTGGGCGGGGGCGCGGTCGCCGTGTGCGTCGCCGTGGGCGCCGGCGGCTGGGTTGCTGTCGGGGTCGGCGACGGCCCGCCCGGCGTCGCCGTGGGCGTCGGCGTGCCCGGCGGCAGGCTCCAGGCGTTCATATAGGAGCCGGAGAGCCAGTAGATGAAGCCGTTGGCCACGGCCAGCCCCGAATTCGCCGCGCCGGCGTTCGCCGGCGCCAGGGTGCGCAGCAGGCTCCCATCGGCCTCGCTGCGGATCTGAAGCCCGCCATTGCCCGCATTCAGGAAAATCAGCCCGTTGGCGATGGCCATATTCCCGTGCGCAGCGCCCACCGTGATCGGATTGGTCGTCCAGCGGTTCGCGCCGGTGGCCGGGTCGACGGCGTAGAGATGGCTACTGCCGCCGTAGATAAAGAGCGTGCCGCCGCTGCCGAAGCTCGGGTCGTAGGCCGCCATCATGCCGACACTCGTCCCGGTGGGCAGCGACCAGAGCGGGCCGCCGTTGATGTTGCTCACCAGATAGGTGTAGAAAGTCCCGTCTTTGTGGTTGGCGCCGACCAGCAGGCGGTTCGTGCTGTCATGAAAAACGACCGGGCTGGTGCCGAAGTCCGAGTCGGATGCAGTGGGGCCTTGTTGGTTGGACTGGAGAATCGTCAGGCTCAACGCATCCAGTGAAACCATGGCCCGTGTATAGGGGCCGTTATAGCCATTATAATCCTCGCCGGTATCGATGAGGATGGTACTGTTATCCGGGCTCAGTGCCGGCGACTGCCAAATGCCGGCGCCCGCCTGGCCGCTCGGGACAAAGTACTGGTTGGCTAACTGGGTCCCGGTCGTCAGATCCAGCGCCCGGATCTCGCCGCGCACCGAGGGGTTATCGCAGCGCGACGCCATCCCAATATAGGAGCGCCCGTTGCCCACGACCGGCGACTCCCAGGCGAACCCGGACGGGCCCACGTTCATCAGCTGCCGCCAGAGCTGCGCGCCGCTGTTGGCGTCCAGGCCATAGTAGGCGGCATCGCCGCCGCCCACCGTCACCACGCTGCCCGAGATGGCCGACGTCGAGCCGATGCCCACGTTAAAGCAGGAGCTGACATAGCCGACCGAGGTGGTGAAGACTTGCGCCCCCGTAATGGCGTCAAAGGCGAAGAAGTTGGGTCCGGTGCCCGTGCTGCTGCCGACATAGACCCGCCCATTGGCCACGCTGGGGGCCCCGGAGGGCGGGGTGCCGTTGCTGCCGACATTGAATTGCCAGCGCGAGATCAGTTGGGCCAGGTTCGCCGCGCTGATCGTCGTCTCGACCGCGTTATAGCTCGTATGTTGCGGATCATGGCCGTACATCGGCCAATCGCCCGCGGCCGTGGGCGCGCCGGGCCGCGGCGCGGGGGCGGCCGCGCTGGTCATCCCGAGCAGGCCCACCAGGGCCACGGAGACCAAGACGGCGCCGATACGAGTGGTAGGTGTCCGCATGGGAACCTTTCCTTTCTGCTGAAGACGGCTTGCTCATCGGCCGGGCCGCAACGCCTGTGGGGCCGTGCGGCGGCTTACCTGAGCACTTTCTATACCCTAATAATAGCGCGGGCGGCGCGCCAACACAAGCCCGGCGCGGGCGCATTCCTAACCCCTTGCCCCCTTCCCGAGCGCGGGAAGGGGCGCCGGCGTCTCGGTCCTATACGCAGCAACCGAAGCGAACAGCACGGGCCTGGGGCGGGACGCCCGGCGGCTGAAGCCGCGGCTACGCGTACGAAGCCCGCCTGCGCGGGCTGACGATCCTGCCGCCGGGGGGTAGTCTGATCAGCGCCCGTTGGCTCCTCGTTGGCCCTACCTCTTAGCTTGATGCGTATAGGGCGTCGGCGTCGCGGTCCCCGGTAGTGGGCCCAGCACCCCCCTTCCCGAACGCGGGAAGGGGGGCAGGGGGGTTAGGAGAGTCCCCAGTCGCCCGTGCAAAATCCTGCCGCCCTACGGCGCGCGTCCCCGGCTTGACGGGCTGCCGGGGCTGTGATACGCTGGGCCTACAAACCCTGGCGGCCTTTTGCTCCCGGCCTGGCCGCCGGAAAGGTGGTTATGCGGATGGGTCCCTGGCGCTTACGTGTCGGCGCGGGACTGCTGGTGCTCCTGGCGGGCGCCCTCGCCGGCCTGGTGGGCGCGCCCTGGCTGGGCCGGCCGGCCGGCGCCCCGCGGCCCCCGGCGGTCGCCGATACCGGCGTGCTCACCCGCTGGGCGCTGCCGCCGGATCGCGGCCCCTGGCAGCTGAAATGGGATGCCCTGCGCAACCAGATCTGGTTCGCCGAGGGCGAGCACGCGAGCGTCAGCCTGGACCAACTGGGCAGCCTCGACCCGGCGACCAACATCCTGCGCGAGTGGGGCGTGACCACCAACAGCGGCCTGGTCCATGGCACCGCGATCGATCGCGCGGGCAACCTCTGGTTCACCGAAGCCTTCAGCAACACCATTGGCCGCCTGCAGCCCGACGCCAACGCGGTCACCCTCTGGACGCTCGCCGCGGGCACGGCCGCCCACGGTATCGCCGTCGACGACGTCGTCACGCCCAACGTCACCATCTGGTTTACTGAGCGGGACCAGAATATCGTCAGCAGCCTCGACCCCGCGACCGGGCGCTATGTGCGCTATGTCGACCCCCTCCTCGACGCCGAGCCGCATGGCATTACGGTCGCGGCCGATGGCGGCAGCGTCTGGTTTGTCGAGACCTGCGGTAATCGCGTGGGCCAGCTCGTGACCGGCCCCCTGACCGACACCTGGACCTTCTGGCAGCCGCCGACCACCCCCGCCACCTGCCACGGGGGCCCCCCCGTCGGCGTCGGCCCCCTCTTCGGCATCTTCGACGGCGCCGACTTCTGGTACTCCGAGGGCTATAACGATAACCTGATCCGCCTGCACCCGGCCACCAACACCTTCACGATCTGGCACGTCTACGATGGCGGCGTCTCCCTGCTGACCACCCAGGTCAGTCCCGACCCCGATCATAATCTCTTCTTCACCGAGACGGATGGCAACGCCGTCGGCCGCCTGGAGCCGGTCGGCGCCACGACCCCGACGGTCGTCGCCGTCCTGCCCACCGTGGTGACCGGCACCGTGCCGCCGGCCGCCGCCGCCCCGTCCGCCATGGCGGTGGTCACGCCGCTGGTCACGCAGCTGACGCCGATCGCCCAGCCGCTGGTTGGTCAGCGCACGGGCAGCATCGTCGAGTGGCTGCTGCCGACGAATACCCCGGTCGGGAGCGCGGCCGGCCCGGAGCGGGGCTGGTACGGGGGTGGCGCGTTCTGGATCGCCGAGAATAGGACCGACAAAATCGCGCGCTTCGTTCCCTCTACCGCCACGCCGGTTCCCGGCACGCCATCCGCCTCACCCACCGCCGGCGGCCCCCCGGCCACCCCGACCCCTGGGCCGCCGCCGCCCAGCGCGACGCCCGCCGGCCCGACCGCCACCCCGTGCAGCCTCAGCTTTACCGACGTTCACCCGACGGATTATTTCTACACCCCGGTGCTCTATCTGGCCTGCCATGGCGTCATCTCCGGCTACAGCAACGGCGACGGCACGTTCAGCTTCCGGCCCTACACCAACACCACCCGTGCCCAGCAGGTCAAAATCGTGGTCCTCGGCTTCGGCATCCCGATCCAGACGCCGGCCGCGGGCGCCTATAGCTTCGCTGATGTGCCGCCGAGCCAGCCCTTCTTCGCCGTGATCGAAACCGCCGCGGCGCACCAGATCGTCAGCGGCTATGCCTGTGGCGGGCCCAACGAGCCGTGCGACACCCAGAGCCGGCCCTACTTCCGGCCCTATGCCAACGTGACGCGTGGCCAGTTGGCCAAGATCGTGGTGGTCGGGGCGGGGTGGGCGCTGCGCAACCCCGCCAGCGGCAGCTTCGCGGACGTGGTGCCGGGCACGGCGTTCTATGCGTTCGTGGAGACGGCGGTCTGCCACGGCATCATCTCGGGCTACGCCTGTGGGGGGCCGAACGAGCCGTGCGACAGCACGAACCGGCCCTACTTCCGCCAATACACCAACGCGACCCGCGGCCAGATCGCCAAGATCGTCTACGGCGCGCTGACCAGCAGCACGGCCTGCGGCCCCTGACGAATGCGGAGGGCGGAGTGCGGAATGCGGAATGATGCCGGCGGTCGTCATAGAGCGGCCGCGTGTGGCCGTCTGGCGGCGTGGTTCCCCTGCTCGATGGCCGACCCAGTGGGTGTAGGGGGCGGGTCTCAGACCCGCCTGGGGGGGCGTGTGGATGGTGCCGATCGCGGGCGTCGCAGCGGCGCGAGCGCAGCATTCCGGCGTTTCAGCAGGCGGGTCTGAGACCCGCCCCTACCTGGACTCGTCGCGTTATTCGCTGAGCTGGCATGCCAACTCACTTATACGCAGCAACCGAAGAGGCAGGGCAGCGAGCAGCCAACGGGCGTCGACCAGCACCAACCGCCCCGTAGTGACCACCGCCAGCCCGCGGAGGCGGGCTT
>DATGEF010000544.1:0-2542 GCA_035310405.1 Chloroflexia bacterium
TACCAGGCGCGCAATGAGCAGGCGATGGTCCACGCCGCCCTCGCCTATGCCAAGACGAAGAACCGGCTCCAGACGCTGGCCTGCACGACCTCCATCGGGCCCGGGGCCACCAACATGGTGACCGGCGCGGCGACGGCCACCGTCAACCGCCTGCCGGTGCTGCTGCTGCCGGGCGACAGCTTCGCCCGCCGCAACGTGGCCCCGGTGCTTCAGCAGATCGAGTGGGAGCACAGCCAGGACATCTCGGCCAACGACTGCTTCAAGCCGGTGAGCCGCTATTGGGACCGTATCAACCGCCCGGAGCAACTGCTGACCGCCCTGCCGGAGGCGCTGCGCGTGCTGACCAGCCCCGCCGAGACGGGCGCGGTGACGCTGGCCCTGCCCCAGGACGTGCAGGCCGAAGCGTACTCCTACCCGGCCGAGTTTTTCCGCAAGCGGGTGTGGCCCATCCTGCGGCCCCGGCCCGACCGCCAGGCCTTGGGCGAGGCCGCCGCCGGGATCCGGGAGAGCCGGCGCCCGCTGATCATCGCCGGCGGGGGCGTGATCTACGCGGCGGCCACCGAGACGCTCCGCCACTTCGTGGCGGCCACCGGCATCCCGGTCGCCGAGACGATGGCGGGCAAGGGCAGCCTACCCTATGACCACCCCCTCAACCTGGGCGCCGCCGGGGTGACGGGCACCCTGGCCGCCAACCGCCTGATGCGCGATGCCGACCTGGTGATCGGCATCGGCACGCGCTACAGCGACTTCACCACGGCCTCCAAGACCGCCTTCCAGCACCCAGCGGTGCGCTTCGTCAATATCAACATCGCCGCGTTCGACGCCGCCAAACACCAGGCCCTGGCCCTGGTGGGTGATGCGCGGGCCACGCTGGAAGAACTGGCCGCCGAATTGACCGGCTACCACGTCGCTCCCGCCTACCGGGCCCACGCCGAGACCCTGCACGCCGCCTGGGAGCGCGAGGTGGACCGTATCTACGCCATCCGCAACACGCCGTTGCCCAGCCAGGGCGAACTGATCGGCGCGGTCAACGAGCGCAGCGACCCGCAGGCGATCATGGTCGGCGCGGCGGGCAGCCTGCCGGGCGACTTACACAAGGTCTGGCGGGCGCGCCACCCCAAGAACTACCACCTGGAATACGGCAATAGCTGCATGGGCTACGAGGTCGCCGGGGGCCTGGGCATCAAGATGGCCGCGCCGGAGCGCGATGTCTATGTCATGGTCGGCGACGGCTCCTACCTGATGATGAACGGCGAGATCGTCACCTCGGTGCAGGAGGGCTACAAGCTAATCATCGTGCTGCTGGACAACCAGGGCTTCAAAAGCATCGGCGCCCTCAGCCGCGCGCTGGGGCAGGACGGCTTCGGCACGCGCTACACCTACCCGCAGGACGGCGTATTGCCGGGCGACGCGGCGGGCGCCGCGCTCCCGGCCCTGCCGGTAGACCTGGCCGCCAACGCGCGCAGCCTGGGCGCCCACGTGATCTCCTGCACCACGTATGACGATTTCACGGCGGCGCTGGCGGCGGCCCAGCAGACCGACCGCACAACCGTGATCTATATCCAAAACGACCGTTATATCGGTATCCCCGGCTACGAAAGCTGGTGGGACGTGCCGCCCGCCGAGGTCAGCACAATGCCCACCGTGGCCGCCGCCCGCCGGGAGTGGGAAGCGATGCGGGAACGGGAACGTTATTTCTTGTAGCGTTATTTCTTGTAGCGTTATTTTCTGTGCTGTAAGGAGGTGATCTTATCGAGGAGAGTGCTAGTGCAAGTGCCAGCCACCCCGTGGGCAATCGTTGAGCGAGGAGTGAGCACCCCCAGGTGCGAACGCGGGTGGGGCAACGTTCGCACGTAGGCGTGCTCACTCCTCATCACCCCAGGGGTCGCTGGAGGCCGCACTGCGGCGCTATTGAAGATACGGCCAGACCCAACAAAGAAGTCACCCTTATCCAATGGAGGAGAGAGACCATGAAACGCATATTCCAGGCTATCGCCTATATCACGATTGCTATGCTGGTGCTGGTCGCCTGCGGGGGCGATACCACGCCCACCGCCACCCCCATCGCCAGCAACACCGGAACGACTCCGGCGCCCGCCGGGGCGCGCGCCAACATCCATATCACCGTGGTGACGCACGGCCAGGCGGCGGATCCCTTCTGGTCGGTAGTGAAGAACGGCGTGGACCAGGCCGCCAAAGACATGGGCGTGTCCGTCCAGTACCAGGCGCCCGATAAGTTCGATATGGTGGCGATGTCCGCGCTGATCGACGCGGCGGTGGCGACCAAGCCGGATGGCCTGGTGGTGTCGATCCCCGACGCCAACGCCCTCAGCCCCTCGATCAAGAAGGCGATTGCGGCGGGCATCCCGGTGATCTCGATCAACTCCGGCAGCGACGTCGCCCAGCAGTTGGGCATCCTGACCCACGTGGGCCAGACCGAATATGAGGCCGGGCTGGGGGGCGGCACGAAGATGGCCGCCGCTGGGGTCAAGTCCGCCCTGTGCATCAACCAGGAAGTGGGCAACGCGGGCCTCGACGCCCG
>DATGEF010000545.1:0-3341 GCA_035310405.1 Chloroflexia bacterium
GGCGTGCAGGTCAACGACGCGAATCCCGATGCCTCGCGGGGCATCGCCGCGACCTTAGCCGGGGCCTTACCCGCCACCTGCGGGGGCGGCCCGGCGGTCCCCACAGTCGCGGCGACGCCCACGGAAACCGCGGCGATCCCCGCCGGCTCCAATATCACGATCAAAGTACGCATCACCAGCGAATACACGAACTCGGAGAACCAGACCTGGCCCTACGGTAAGCACGCCCCGGTGCAGGTGGTCGTGTCGCCGTGGGACTCCGTCGCCGGCACGGATGCGCCGAGCATCCCCGCCAATTTCCACCCCGTACAGGTCACGCTCTTCTACGACGACCAGCAGATCGGCAGCGGCCAGTCCGCACCCGACAAACAAGTGGTTAACATCGACTTCACGCCTCCCGACACCACCCCCCAGGGCCTCAGCTTGCATGAATTTCACGCCGTGGCTGCCAGGCAAGGCTTCGGCAGCAGCGATGCCACGCTGGACTTTGAGGTCGGGCGGGGGCTTGAGTCCATCGCCGTGTCGGTGGATGGCATCGGGGGCGTGCATCGGCCCGACGACACGATCACGATCCACGGGCAGGTGTGGGCGAAAGATACCTCGGGATCGTTCCTCGCGCCAGTGGCCGCCACCATCAGCGTCCTGGGCGCGGGCAATAGCGCCGCCGGCACCAGCGATACCAATGGCTACTTCACTATCGATTATCCGCTAAGTGCCAGTGCCGCCACCGTCGATCTGAATGGGTTTATCACCATCGACGTGTACGCCACACCTGCCGATAAAGACCATTTCTATCCCGGCCAGAGCGCGGTGGCGGTGCGCATCAGCGCGCAAGGGACGTTGAATATCACCGCCGCCACGAACAAGGGGGTATACAACCCTGACGAATCCGTGACGCTGACCGGCCAGGTGACGGCGGACGGCCAGCCGGTCGCCGCGAGCGTGGACGTGGTGGTCAACGGGGCGGTGCTGGCCGCGACCGTGCAAACGGGCGACGGGGGACAATACCAGTACACCTTCGTGCCCTCGGCGATCCCGGCCAGCCCCCAGAATGCAAGCCAGATCCCGCCCGCCCAGCGCAATCCGCCACCCAGCAGCGGTGGGGCGAAACCCGGCCCGATCATCCCCTTGCAATTCTCCTCGACGTATGTCGTGGCGGTCACGCCGCACGCGAGCGGCTATCTGGCCGGCCCGGACGGCGACGCCTATTTCGCCGTCGCCCACCCCGGCGACGCGTGCCAGGCCCAGGCCCTGCTGGTGGGCCAGGTGCAGGGCACCGTCCTGGCGCAGTTGAACAGCACCCAGGTCGGGGGGAAAAATTTATCGCCGTTCTCCATGTTGCAGCCCGGCATGAGCGTGACCCCGAATATGCAGGTGCTGACGCATCCCAGCAGCCGCGCCACGTTCAGCCTGCCCCTGGGGGGCACGGATGCGGCGCAGGTGGCGCTCAACGGCGATACCACCGTCCAGATCGGAATCTATTGCCGCGATGCCGCCGGCAAGGTCCATATTGCGCTGCTCGTCAGCAACCCCGGCCAGGTGCTGGTGCAGTGGCCGCCGAACGCCAACGCCGAGATCACGATTCACACGCCCGCCGGGAAGGTGTCGAGCTTGCATACCCGCTACTTCATCAACGTCGATAAAGACGGGACGACTTCCGTAACCGGCCTGGAGGGCACGGCTCGCCTCACCGACTCGCAGGGCGCGACGGTGGACGTGGATGGGGGCAAGCAGGTGAGCGTAGCCGCCGGCCAGGCGGTGCGGGGTGTCGTGCCGGGCGCTGCTCAAGGGCAGGTGGACCCGCAACTGGTGGCGATTCTGGCAGCGGGGGCCGCGCAACCACCCAGCGGCGTTTCAAGCACCGCCGCCAGTTCGACCAGCCCCCCCGCCAGCAAGCCGTTGATCATAACCCCCTACATCCCCTGGCTGATCGCCGCGGGGGGGGGCCTGCTCCTGCTGGGGCTGGGGTTGGTGTTCGTACTAGCCCGCGCCCGGGCGCGCCGACCGGCGCTGAGTGCGGTAGCCCCAGCCGGGACGGTCCCCATGCCGCCCGCCGCCCCGTTCGCCGGGATCGAAGCGCAGTACGGGTATATGCGAACCGAGATAGCCGCCGGGCGCATGAGCCTGCAACAATGCGAGGCCGCCCTGGCGCAGATGATGGTGCAGGATGCCTACGGGCGCACCTGGATGCTCAACGGCAACGATGGCCGCTGGCTGGTGTACAACGGGCGGGAGTGGGTGCCGGCGGAGCCGCCCGGTCGATGAAGCTGAAGAGCTATCACCTCCGGGAGCAGATCGGGGAGGGCACGCTGGGGCTGGTCTACCGGGCCACCCAGCCCGGCATCGGCCGCGACGTCGCGATCAAGCTGATCCGCCCGGCGTATGCCAACCACCCGGATTTCGTGCGCCGCTTCGCGGCCGAGGCCCAGATCGTCGCCCGGCTGGAGCACCCGCACATCGTGCCGCTGTACGATTACTGGCGTGATCCCAGCGGCGCCTTCCTGGTCATGCGCTATATCCGCGGCGGCAGCCTGCTCGACGCGCTCGCCCGCGGCCCGCTCTCCCTGGCGGCCACGCTGCAGACCCTCCAGCAGATCGGGGGCGCGCTCGGCCTGGCGCACCAGCAGGGCGTCATCCATCGCGACATCAAGCCCGCCAATATCCTGCGCGACGAGGCCGGCCACAGCTACCTGGCCGATTTCGGCATCGCCACCGTCGTCGGGCGGGCGGAGGCGCCGCTGACGGGGGCGCTGGCGCACCTCGGCTCGTCGCCCGCGTACCAGGCCCCCGAGCAGATCCGGGGCGATCCGGCCGGCCCCCAGACGGACATCTACAGCCTGGGGGTCCTGCTCTTCGAGATGCTCGGCGGCGCGCCGCCCTTCCAGGGGTCCACCCCCGCGGAGCTCCGCGATCAGCAGCTCTATGCCCCGCTGCCGCCGCTCAGCGGGACCCGGCCCGAGCTGCCGATTGAGCTGATGGCCGTGCTGGAGCGCGCGACCGCCAAAGACCCCGCGGCCCGCTACGGCGAGGTGCGGGAGTTGGTGGCCGCCTTCCGGCGCGCCGCCGGCGCCAGCATTTTGCCCGAAGACGAACTCCGCCGCCTGCCGACCGGGCGGGTGTTCTTTCTGTTCACCGATATCGAGGGCAGCATGCAGCGCTGGGAGCGCTACCCGACCCAGATGCAGGGCGCGCTGGACCGCCACGACGGGATCTTGCGCCAGGCGATCGCCGCGCACGAAGGGCGCGTCTTCCAGACGGCGGGCGACAGCTTCCTGTCCGTTTTCGTCACGGCCCGCGGGGCGTTGGACGCGGCGCTGGCGGCCCAGCGGGGGCTGGAGGGG
>DATGEF010000546.1:0-30931 GCA_035310405.1 Chloroflexia bacterium
GTGATCTACCAGGGGGACGTGCCGACGCTCAAGGTGTGGGCGCCCACGGCGCAGGCGGTGGGCTTGCAGCTGTTCGACAGCTCCAGCCCCACGGCGATCAGCAGCACGGTGCCCCTGACCGCCGACCCGGCCACCGGCGTCTGGAGTGTGACCGGGTCGCCGGATTGGACCGGTAAGTTCTATCTCTATGACGTCACTGTGTTTGCCCGCGCCGCCGGCAAAGTCGTGCACAACCTGGTGACTGACCCCTACTCCGTCAGCCTGGCGACGAACAGCCTGCGCAGCCAGATCGTCGACCTGGCCGACCCCCGCTGGATGCCGGACGGCTGGCAAACCCTGCACAAGCCGCCGCTGGCCAGCGTCGACGACATCGTGCTCTACGAGCTGCACCTGCGCGATTTCAGCATTAACGACCCGACCGTCGCGCCGGCGCACCGCGGGACCTATCTGGCGTTTACCGAGCCGGCGTCGAACGGGATGCAACACCTCAAGGCCCTGGCCGCGGCCGGCCTGACGCATATCCATCTCCTGCCGGTCTTCGATTTCGCCACCGTGAACGAGGACCCCGCCGCCCGCTCCGAAGCCGATCCCGCGCTCCTGGCCCAGCGCGCGCCCGACTCGCAGCAGCAACAGCAGATGCTCAGCCTCTATCGCGACCTCGACGGCTTCAATTGGGGTTATGATCCCTACCATTACGGGGTGCCGGAGGGCAGTTATGCCACCCATCCCGACGGCGCGGCACGCATCCGGGAATTCCGTGCCATGGTCCAGGGGCTGAGCGACAGCGGGCTGCGCGTCGTGCTGGATGTCGTCTACAACCACACCACGGCCAGCGGCCAGGACCCGAAATCGGTGCTGGACCGCATCGTGCCCGGCTACTACCACCGGCTCGACGCGGACGGCAACGTCGAAAACAGCACCTGCTGTGCGAATACGGCCTCCGAGCACGCCATGATGGAAAAGCTGATGATCGACACGACCGTCCAGTGGGCGCGTGCCTACAAGGTCGACGGGTTCCGCTTTGACCTGATGGGCCACCATATGGTCGCCAACATGGTCAAGCTGCGCGATGCCCTGCAGGCCCTGACCCTCGCCAAGGACGGCGTGGACGGCTCGAAGATCTATCTCTATGGCGAAGGGTGGAACTTCGGCGAAGTGGCCGATAACAAGCGCGGAGTCAACGCGACACAGATCAACCTGGCCGGGACGGGCATCGGCACCTTCAACGACCGGATCCGGGACGCGGCGCGCGGCGGTGGCCCCTTCAATGGGCCGCAAGAGCAGGGCTTTATCGACGGGCTGGCCACCGCCCCCAACGGCACCGACCAGGGCACCGCGGTCACGCAGACGCACAAGCTGCTGCAATACATGGACTGGATCCGGGTGGGGCTGGCCGGGAACCTCAAAGAGTATCCCCTGGTCGACCACACGGGCCAGACGGTGACCGGCGCGCAGGTCGATTACAACGGCCAGCCGGCCGGCTACACCGCCGCGCCGCAGGAGGATGTCAACTACGTCGAAGCCCACGACAACGAGACGCTCTGGGACGCGATCGCCTATAAGGCGCCGGTCACGACCTCGCTGGCCGACCGGGTGCGCATGCAAAACCTCGGCGTCGACCTGGTCAGCCTGGGGCAGGGCATCCCTTTCTTCCATGCGGGCGTGGATATGCTGCGCTCGAAATCGCTCGACGGCAACAGCTATAACTCCGGCGACTGGTTCAACCGGCTCGATTTCTCGTACACATCCAATAACTGGGGGGTGGGCTTGCCGCCCAAGGAAAATGGCGACACGAACTGGCCGATCATGCGCCCGCTGCTGGCCAACCCGGCCCTCAAGCCGGCCAAAGCCGACATCCTGGGGGCGGTGGCCCATTTCCAGGAAATGCTGCGCATCCGTAAGAGCTCGAAGCTTTTCCGGCTGGAAACGGCGGCCGCGGTCAAGGATCGCGTCCGCTTCCTCAACACCGGCCCCACCCAGGTGCCCGGCCTGATCGTGATGAGCCTCGCCGATCTGCCGGCCGCGCGGGTCGACCCGGTGTATGGCTGGATCGTCGTCGTCTTCAACGCAACAGCCACGACCCAGCGCTTCGCCGACCCCGTGTTCGCCGGTGCGGACCTGGTGCTCCACCCGATCCAAAGGGCGTCCGCCGACCCGGTGGTGCGCAGCGCCCGCTTCAACGCGGCGACGCGTACCCTGACCGTGCCCGCGCGTACCACGGCGGTCTTCGTCTCTGCAAAGCCGGGGCCGGCGGTGAGCCTGGCGATCGCCGGGCAGCCGGGGAGCGGATCGGGGGCCGGCCCCCGGTCGCTATTGCCAGGGAGCGGGCGCGCGGCGGGGCCAGGCTGGTGGTGGCTGATGCTGGGCGCCGCGGTGATCCTGGCCGGCCTCGGCTTGCGCCGGGGCCGCCGGGCGCCGCGGGCGTAACGGTCGGGCAGGTATGGGCTCCCTCTGTGACCCCGCGCAACAGCCATGACATGCTATAATGAGGACGCTGGGGAGATCCATCTGCACATGATGTGGGTGGCCAAGTAGCGGCGAGCTGGTTGAGCATCAGGGCCTCTGGGAGATCACAGCTGCGGGCCGGCAGTATTTGGCCGAGAGGTAGGGCTGAGCGGTGATTGAAGATAATTCCACGTATGTCTCTGCCGCTTTTGAGATATTGCTGGAAGAGCTAGAACAGGAGATCGAGCGGATCAATGCTCATGGTTCGCAGGCTTTTGCGGGCCGGGCATACGATCGGGCGGGCGAGGTGCTGAATCAGGTCACTCGCCTCACAGCTTTTCGCGACAAAGTAGCTACCTTGCATAAAGAATGGGGCACTCTTCTACCGGCACCGGCCGCCAGTCCTCCCTTGCCCGCAGCCCCTGGCACAACACGTTCCGATAGCCAGCCACGGCTTACCCGTGACGAGGCCTTTTATCGGCCCATTCTCCAGATCCTCGACACTATGGGCGGATCGGGGCGCGGGAACGAGGTATTAGCACGTCTGGAACAGGTCATGAAAGACGTGCTGACTCCCGACGATCGTGTGCCCATCGCCTCCGATTCTGATACACAGCGCTGGCAGAAGGCCGCCGTCTGGGCGCGCTGGCGCATGGTCCGAGATGGCCTCTTGCAGTCAAGCTCCCCGCCTGGTTTATGTGAGATTACCGAAGCTGGTCGGCGCTACCTGTCTCCTCCAACTGCCGCAGCGGCTGTGCCTCCGCGCCCGGCGGCAACCCCCACCGCTCCTCTAACTGCCGCAGCGGCCGTGCCTCCGCGCCCGGCGGCAACCCCTACCCCGGCACAGCACAAACCCAGTGGCCCGCGCGAGGATTTCGGGCGTGTGCCTGCTGACCTTATCACGGCCCGGGAAAGCTATTACCGCCCGATTCTACAGGCACTTGTAGATCTTGGCGGGCGGGCGCGCGCGCGCGCTGTGCTTGACCGTGTCGGGCGAGTTATGAAACCGATCCACACCCCTACAGATTACGCACCACTTCCCTCCCACCCGCAGGCGGAGAGCAGATGGGTTAACCGTGCCCATTGGGCACGGTATGACATGGTCAAAGACGGTCGTATGAAGCCGGATTCCTCCTTCGGTATCTGGGAGATTAGCGACGAAGGCCGTCGCTGGCTGGCGCAAACTCGGACTTAGGCGACTTTCGGGGCCTGGCGGGCCGCGCCTTGGGAGGAAGCCCGGCCGGGTGGGATTCTGCGCCGTAGGGAGCCGCCACGCTCCCCATCGCGGCCCGGCCCGCCGTACCCCGACCTATGCCAAACTATACAGCCCATCCCCGCCTCACCCGGGTGGGCCGCTGCCCTAGTGGTCCGCCAGGTCTGCCACTGGTCTGCCATGACGCGATCCGCGGTATACAGGAGCGGACCGATCGTGCAGGCAACAGGGTGTAAGTGATGGGCCATTGCCTGCGCCGGAAGCGTCTGTGGGAGAGGGCTCTGCCCTCGAAGCTCTTGCCGCACGGGTGGGCCTCACGTCGTACCAAGTCGTGAGGCGAGTATTTCGAGGGCAGAGCCCTCTCCCACAGTCCGAATGACTGCGCATCCCCCCCGGCACCACCCATGCCGGCGTGCTCGTGCCCTGCGCCTTGTGAACAACACCCGGGTGGGACGCTGCCCTAGCGGTCCGCAAGGTCTGCCATGGCCGACCGGTCGGCCATGGCGGATCGCTCGGTCATAGGTTCTTGGTGCCGGCCAGGCACGGTTCGCCACGTCCGCCACCGGTCAGCCACGATCCGGTCCGCGGCGGGCCCGGTCAGTCAGCCACGGCCACCCCCCGTAGGGGTGGCCGTGGCTGACTGACCGGCCGAGACCAGCAGCGAGCGTGCGCCCCCCTGCGCAACCGCCGTCGCCCCCCGTTCGTCTCAATCAGCAGAGGCACGGACCTCGCCCATCTTGCGCCTACGGCAGCGCCGGGCGGGTCCCGAATAGACGGAATCGCGCATCCGCCGGCTGGGGAAGCGCAGTTGCACGCCAAAGGAGTTTGCGATGAAGTGGCGACGATTACAGATCCTGCGGGTCTGCGCGGCGGGGGCGGTCTTCCTGGCCGGGATGGGACTAGGGGCGGCGCCGGGCGCCGGGGCGCAACGCTGGGCGGGCGCGCCGGGGGCGCCCGCCGGGCAGGCCGGCGGGCCGCCTTTCCAGCCGATCACCGTGGTGAGTACCGGGCCGACCATGTCGGGCGGGATCTACCTGGGCGGCCTGCCGGTGCAGGGCGACTGGGTGGGCTACACGCTGGGCAACACCGGCTGCGGCCATTGCCAGCCCTACGTCCACACCATCCGCCTGCGCAACATGCTGACCACGCGGGAGATCAGCATCCACGCGGCCACTTTCGACCCGTACCTGGATCAGGTGCAGGGGGCGACCGGCATCCAGTTCGCCGGGCCGTACCTGCTGTGGCACCAGCCCGGCGCGGTAGCTAACCCGCGCTACCAGGCCGGCAGCTTCGCCTGCAGCCTCTGCCTGTACGACATCCGCACCGGCCAGGGCGGGCCGGTCCCGGCGCTCCAGGGCCCCGCCGGGGCCATCCAGGATCAGCTCGTGCCGGTGGCCCTCGGCCCGATCTACACCCAGCCGGAAACCTGGCGCGCCCTGCTCCTCGCGAACGGCCCGGACTTTAGCCGGCCGGCGCAACTCTACACCGCCAACCTGCGCACCGGCGAGACGCGCCCGCTGCCGGCCGACATTCCCCTGGGCGGTAGCGTGGTGGCGGCCGTCGCCTGGGGGCCGCTGGTCGCCTGGGCGATCTCCGCCTACCCGGCGCCGGGCCGGCTGTTCGTCTATAACGAGAGCGCCGACCGCGCGCGGCAGATCGCGCCCACGCTGGGCGCGTTCAACGGCTTGCAAAGCAGCGGCTACGGCGGCGACCTGTTCTGGAGCGGCGCGGATAACGCGCTCTATCGCTGGCGGGCGACCACCGACACGGTGGAACCGCTGCCGGGCAGAGCCTCGAACTTCGTCGTGAGCAGCGGCGACCACCTCGCCTGGGAAGAGACGCCCATCAGCTCGCCCCACCCCCCCACGCTGAAGGTGATGGAGCTGAGCAGCGGCGTGGTGATCCTGCAAACCCCGCTGGGCGGCCCGGGCGCCGACGGCAAGGTTGTGAACGGGCCGATCGCCGGCCTGGCCGACGACAAAATCTCCCTCCTCAGCGAAGACGAGCGCCCCGACGGCCCGCCCAGCGACCAGCGGTTGAGCGTGGCCTGGCTGCTCGACCCGCACCCGGCCTTTGCACGCCTCTGGGGGCTGGCCGACGCCGGGATCGCCGCGGGCCACGTCGCGCGCTCCTGGCTCTGGGGGCCGCGGCCGCGGTTCCTCGCCAACGAGGCGTATGTCGAGGCGGGCGACGGCGCCGGCAAGCATCTGGTCGAATACTTCGACAAGGCGCGCATGGAGATCAACAACCCCAACGGGGACCTCAACGACCCGTCCTTCGTGACCAACGGCCTGCTGACGGTCGAGATGGTCAGCGGCGCGATCCAGACCGGCAACAGCAGCGCGCTGCCGGCGACCGTGCCCTGCACCATCCCGGTGGTGGGCGACCCGCGCCCGGACAACCCGCTGACGCCGGGCTATACCACCTTCGCCGCCGTCGCCAGCCTGCACGGCGAGCACCAGGCCGCCGACCGCCGCGGCCAGCCGGTGGCCGATGCGATCGACGTGAACGGCGCGGTGAGCACTGACGCCCCCCACGGCGCGCTGGCCCGCTATGCCGCCTTCGTGCCCCAGACGGGGCACAACATCCCCGACGTGTTCTGGACCTACCTGACGGGCATGAACCAGGAGTACGGCCTCAACTGGCAGCTTGTGCTCGGCTACCCGATCAGCGAGGGCTACTGGACGCAGATGCGCGTCGGCGGCCACGACTACCCGGTGCTGGTGCAACTGTACCAGCGGCGCGTGTTGACCTACGTGCCCGATTTCGCGCCGCTCTGGCGCATCCAGCAGGGCAACGTCGGCCAGCATTACTTGGAGTGGCGCTACACCTTGAACGGCGGCCGGCCGTAAGGCCGGTCGGCCAGGGCCGCCACCGGTCTGCCACGGGTCAGCCATGACGCGGTCCGTGGTGGTCCTGGTCAGTCAACCACTGCCACCCCCGTAGAGGTGGCAGTGGCTGACTGCCCGACCGAGACTGGCCTGGGGCACGGGGTGGGTACGCGGCAGCGTTTGGCAGTTGTAGGGGCACGGCGTGCCGTGCCGCGGTGGGGAGCGCCGCACCCCTCCGGGCGGCGCGGGATCCCAGCCGGTCAGGCTCCCGCTCAGGGCACGGCACGCCGTGCCCCTACGACCCCAGGCAGCGGTATGCGCGCCAGGGCGAACTACATATCCGCCCCGCCCTCTCGTCGCAAAATCCTGTCGAGCACCTCAAGGGGCAGGGCTGTTGCAAAGGCGAGATCGTGTCACTCTGAGCGTAGCGAAGAGTCCGTCTCCATGTGTCAGAGACGGATTCTTCACTGCGTTCAGAATGACAATTTCCCCACCCCCAAGCGGCCGCGCGGACTTTGCAACAACCCTGCCTCAGGGGGGTTCGCTGGTGGATTTTTCCGGAGTTTTATGATACAATGTATCAAATCAGGTGAGCTAATCGCCGGTTGCTACTGTGGCGCTAGATCGGCACCTGTGATGTTGGTACGTATCCGCCAGAAAGGAGGATCCACTCATGACCCTGGCTGCTGCGGCGCCCGCCCCGTTGGGCGCGCCCCCCGCGCCTGCCGTCCGCATGGCGGCGGTCACCGTCGGCTATGACGCCCGCCCCATTCTGGACGGCGCCAACCTGACCCTGGGCTGGGGGCAGTTGGTCGGCGTCATTGGCCCCAACGGCGCGGGCAAATCGACCCTCTTGAAGACCTTGCTGGGCACCCTCCCGCCCCGCCAGGGCACCGTGGCGATCGGCGGCTGGCCCGCCCGGACGCGGGGGGCCCGCAACACGATCGGCTATGTCCCGCAACGCGAGGTCGTGAACTGGGATTTCCCGGTCACGGTGGCCGATGTCGTGATGATGGGTCGGACCACCCGCCTGGGGCCGTTGCGCTTTCCCGGGGCCGCGGACCGGCAGGCGGTGGCGGCCGCCCTGGCCGAGGTCGGCATGACCGCTTTCGCCGAGCGCCAGATCAGCCAGCTCTCGGGGGGCCAGCAACAGCGCGTCTTCCTGGCGCGGGCGCTGGCCCAGGGCGGGCGGCTGCTCTTGCTCGACGAGCCGCTCAATGGGGTCGACGCGACCACCCAGGACGAGATCGGCGCCTTGCTCCGGCGCCACTGCGCGCAGGGCGGCACGGTCCTGCTGGCCACCCATGACCTGGAGCTGGCGGCCGCGTGGTGTACCCTGATCGTGCTGGTCAATCACGCCATCGTCGCCTGCGGGCCGCCCGAGGCGGTCCTGCAGCCGGAGATCCTGCGGGCCACCTACGGCGGGCACGTCCTGGTCATGGCCCCGGCCGACCTGGCCGGCACGCCGACGATGATCCCCGACGATCATGGGCATCCCGGGGGCCGCCCGCCCCCGGGCACGGCGACCGGCGCCTTGCGAGGCAGCCGATGAACGCGATCGTGAGCTGGATCATGGCGCCGTTGCAGTTCGTGTTCTTCCAACGCGCGCTGTTCGAGGTGGTGCTCATGGGCCTGACCTGCGGGCTGATCGGCACCTACATTGTCCTGCGCGGCATGGCCTTCCTGGGCGATGCCATTTCCCATGCCATCTTCCCCGGGGTCGTCATCGCCTTTTTGTGGCACCTCAACTTCTTCGTCGGCGCGCTGGCCTTTGGCCTGCTCACCGCCGGCACGATCGGGGTGGTCAGCCGCAACCGGCAGGTCTCGGAAGATACGGCCATCGGCGTGCTCTTCGCGGGTATGTTTGCCCTGGGGATTGTGCTGATCAGCTCGATCCGCGGCTATACCGCCGACCTGGCCTCTTTCTTGTTCGGCGAGATCCTGGGGGTCAGCCCCGAGGACGTGCAGGCCAGCCTGCTCATCGGGCTGCTGGTGCTGGGCGCCCTGATCCTGTTCCACAAAGAGTTGGTGCTGGTCGCCTTCGACCGGGAGATGGCCGAGGCGATGGGCTTGCCCGTCTGGCTGGTGAACCTGGGCTTGCTGATCCTGATCGCCATGACGATTGTCGTTTCGCTCCGCGCGGTGGGCAATATCCTGGTCGTGGCCATGCTGGTCACGCCGGCGGCCGCGGCGCGGCTCTGGACCGACCGGTTACGCGTGATGATGGGCCTGGGCGCCACCTTTGGGGCGGGCGCCGGCATCGTCGGGCTGTGGATCAGCTACCATACGGATCTGGCGGCCGGGGGCACGATCGTGCTGGTCGCCACCGCCTGGTTTGGCCTGTCGCTCCTGGTCGCCCCGCGGCACGGCTGGATCGTCCGCCGCGCCGCGCGGAGGAATAGCGATGCCTGACCTGGCCGCGGTGTTGGAACGCCTGGATCAGGAGGGTCTGCGCCTGACCGAGCCCCGCCAGCAGGTGGTCGCGGCCATCCTGGGGCGGACCACGCCCTTTACCTCGGCGGAGCTGTGGACGGCGATCCAGGAGCGCGCGCCCTCGATCGGGCGGGCGACCGTGTTTCGCACGCTCGATCTGTTGGTCCGGCTGGGCATTCTCCAACGGATCCACGCGGACGCGGAGGGCGGCCGCTGCCATGCCTACCTGGCATGTGACGCCGGGCACCACCATCACCTGATCTGCAACGGCTGTGGGGCGGTAACGGATTTTACGGAAGACGCGGCCCTCGGCGAACTCATCCATCAGGTCGAGCGCCATACCGCCTTTCGCATTGAAGGCCACCGGCTGGAGCTGGTCGGCCGCTGCCCGGCCTGCCAGGCCCGCGGCAGCTGAAGGGACTATGCATGTCTGATCGATCGTTCCTCGGCCGCCGGCCGGGGTGGCTCGCGGCCGGGTTGCTGATTCTGCTGTTGACCGCTTGCAGCGCCGATGCCCCGCCGGCGCCCGGGGCGGCCACCCCGACCAGTTTTGCGGCTACCCCGCCGGGAGCGGCTGGAGGCGGGAAGCTGGTCGTCGTCGCGACCACGACCCAGATCCGCTCCCTGACGGAAGCCGTCGCCGGCGACCTGGCCACCGTGCGGGCCATCCTCAAGCCCGGCGCGGACCCGCACGAATATGAGCCGGTGCCCAGCGATGTGCAGATGATCGGCGAGAGCGCCCTCGTGCTCAAAAACGGGGTCGGGCTGGACAACTGGCTGGATAAGATCATCGCGGGCGCCGGGGGGCAGCACCCCGTCGTCACGGTCAGCGACGGCGTGCCGCTGCGCCAGGGCGCGGCCGGCACCACGGCGAGCGATCCCCATATCTGGTTCAGCGTGAGCAATGCCATGACCATGACGCGCAATATCCGCGACGCCCTGGTGCGCGTCGACGCCCCGCACGCCACGCAGTACCAGGCCAACACGACGGCGTACTTGCAGCGGCTGGCGGCGCTCGACACCTATATTCACGACCAGATCGCCACGCTGCCGGACGCGCGCCGCAAGATGGTGACCAACCACGACGCCTTTGGCTACTACATCCACCGCTACGGCCTGAGCTTTGTCGGCTCGATTATCCCCGCGCTGTCGACCGAGGCGGCCCCGTCCGCGGCCGATGTCGCCGCGCTGATTGAGAAGATCCGCGCCGAGCACGTCCCGGCCATTTTCCTCGAAAGCTCGATCAACCCCCAGCTGGCCCAACAGATCGGCGGCGAAGCGGGCGTCAAGGTCGTGGATACGCTCTACGGCGACTCGTTGGGCGACGCCGGCACGCCTGGCGCCACCTACGAGAGCATGATGCGCTATGATACCGACACGATTGTGAGCGCGCTGAAGTAGCCGGCTGGGGGGCGTGCCCGGTCTCCGCTTATTGGGCGACGTGGAAGTAGGCTTTGAAGATATCGCGGGCCACCGGCACGGCGAACGTGGAGCCTTCCAGACTCTCGTCGCCCGCCTCGATGAGCACGGTCACCGCGATCTCGGGATGCTCATAGGGCGCGAAGGCGGTAAACCAGGCGTGGGCGCGTCGGTGGCCCGCCGCGTCAATGGGGTCGCCGATTTCGGCCGTGCCCGTCTTGCCGGCGATAGTGACCCCCTGGAGCTCCGTCTTATACGCCGTGCCCTTGTGCGGATCGGCCACCGCCAGGCGCATGCCCTCGCGGACCACCTGCAGGTTGGCGGCCGACACGGGCACCTGGCCGATCGGGTGGGGCGGGAAGTCCTGGATGAGGGTGCCCCCATCGCTGTCCAATACCTGGGCGACGACTTGCGGCTCGTAGAGCGTCCCGCCGTTGGCCACCGCCGCGGTGACGTTGGTCAGTTGCAGCGGCGTCACCAACGTGAAGGCCTGGCCGATGCCGGTGTAGAGCGTATCGCCCAACGACCAATTGTCGCCGGGAAAGTTCGCCAATTTCCAACTGGGGTCGGGAGCCACCCCGCTCACCTCGCCCGGCAGGCGGATGCCCGTGCGCGTGCCGAGGCCGAACGCCCGCATATACTGATTGAGGGGGCCGATGCCCAGCCCGCTAAACAGGTGCGGCGTGGGGTCGCCGGGCACGTAAAAGCGCGTCGGGTGGCCCAGGGTATCCAGCTGGGCGGGGCCCGCCACTTCGTAGAAGAAGACATCGCAGGATTGTTGGAGCGCCCCCCGCACGTCGAGCCAGCCCAGGCCCTGGGGTTTCCACCCGTTGAAGCGCGTCCGTTGGCTCTCGTCGTAGGAGAGCGGCACGTCGATGTGGCCCGGGTCGTAGAGGCGGGTCGTGGGGGTGATCCGGCCCGTTTGCAGCCCGGCGGCCGCCGTGATCATCTTGAAGGTCGAGCCGGGGGGATAGGCGCCGCCGATGGCCCGGTCAAACATCGGGTTGTTGGGGTCGTTGTTCAGCCGGTCGAACTCGTCCTGCGAGATGCCGGTGGCGAAGAGATTATCGTCGTAGGACGGCAGGCTGACCATGGCCAGGATCGCGCCCGTGTTCACCTGTTCGACGATGGCCACGCCCCCGCCGGTCACGGGTTTGCCGGCCGCCCGGGCGTTCGCGTGCGCGGCGTCGATGCCGGCTTGCAGTAAGTGGGTCACGGTCATCTGCAGCGCGCTATCGACCGTCAAGACGACGTTGTGGCCGGGGACCGGCGGCTGGTTGGCGATCGCGCGCACTTCGCGCTCGTTGGCGTTGACTTCGATCTGGCGGGTGCCTTTGCGGCCGCGCAACACCGACTCCATACTGGCTTCGATACCGAGCAGGCCAACTTTATCGTCTTTGGTGTAGATCGGGGGATCGCCGCTGCCCTCGGCCGGCAGCGATTGGGCGTATTGGTCGGGCGGGATCGGGCCCACGTAGCCCAGGATATGGCTCATAAACGAGCCGGCGGCATACTGGCGCACCGGCTCCGCCACGATGCTCACGCCGGGCAAGCGCAGGTGCGCTTCTTCCACAAGCTGCATGGTCTCGAAGGGAATCGCGCGCGCGACCGTGACGGGATCGACCGGCCGCCCCCGGTGGGTGATGAAGTTATACTGGAGCTCGTTCATGACGACCACACCGGGCCACGCGGCAGCGTGCGCGGTCACCGCCGCCGCGGTCGGCGCGTCCAGGTCGCGGCGCAGCAGGGCCGGCGCTTCCGGCGACTCCGTGCGCGCGGCGTCCAGGGTCGTTTGCAGTTCCGCGGCCGGCACGTGGAGGAGGATGGCGAGGCCGGCCAGCACGGCGGGCACCTGATCGGGCTGGGCAAAGAGCTTGTCGGGCTCAGCGGTGACGACCGGGGCGCTATTGAGCAAATCGGCCAGCATGACGAAGACGGCGGCCTGGGCGGCCGGGTCTTCCGGCAGATCGGCCTCGGTCACGGCGACGGAATAGGAGGGTTGGTTACTGACCAGCTGGCGCAGGTTGCGATCGTAGATGACCCCGCGGGGGGCCGCGATCGAGAGGACGCGGACGCGATTGTTCTCGGCCTGGGTCTGGTAGATCCCGCCGTCGATCACCTGCATCTGGACCATCCGGATGGTGAGCGCCAGAAACGACAGGCTGAGCAGGAGGTAAAAGCTAATGAGCGTCGATCGCTTCATGCGGTTCTGTGTGCTCCTTAAGCGCGTAGGTCCGATACTCGATCCCTAGTGTACCCGCTCACGGTCCCTGTCGTCAACATGAGCGGCCGGCCCGGGTGCGCGGCATTGTTTTGCCCAGGCGTCAGGCTGGCCAGAATGCGGCGCGGGCGCATTCCTAACCCCCACCCCCTTCCCGGGCGCGGGAAGGGGCGCCGGCGTCCCGGTCCACGGTGGTGGATCCCGCACCCCCCTGCCCGCGTTCGGGCAGGGGGGCAGGGGGGTTAGGAAAGTCCCCGGTCGCCTGTGCAAAACAATGCGGCCCACCCGGCCAGCCCGCCGGCGGGGGTGGGCCGCCGCGCTGGCGGAGAATGGGCGGGCCGGGTATAATAAGGCAAAGATAGCCGGAGACATGCGCCCGTGGGAGACGTCAGGGGAAGAAATCAAGGGAAGGAGTCAGGGCCGCTTGATTGAACAGGAGCCGCGCCCATCGCTGGCGCGGCCGCGCCGCGCCCCGTCGCCGGCGGAGGCCCCGGCTGGCGCGATCCCGCTGGCCCCCGCCCCGCCGGCGATCCAACCGGCCCACTCCCCCGCCACGACGCGCCGCGCCTGGATCACCCGCGGCCTCGCCGTGATCCTCGGGGGCGAGCTGTTCCTCACCCTGTTGCAGCGCCTCGGCCTCGAACCCGCGGCCTGGTTGCGCACCTTCAGCGTGATTTTCCTGAGCATCTTCATCGAAGCCGCCCCCTTCTTGCTGTTGGGCGCGCTCGTCGCCGGCCTGATCGACGCCTTTATCCGTCCCGAACAGATCACGCGCTGGGTGCCCCGCCACCCGGTGCTGGCCGTGGGGGTGGGCACCGTGGCCGGCTTTATCTTCCCGGTCTGCGAGTGCGGGGTGGTGCCGGTGGTCCGCCAGTTGTACGCCAAGGGCCTGCCGCGGGCGGTCGGGATCACTTTCTTGCTGGCCGCGCCGGTGATGAACCCCATTGTCCTGGTGAGCACCATCACCGCCTTTGGCTTTGGGCCGCTGCTGGTCGGGCGGTATCTGATCACGGCGAGCGTGGCCATGACCGCCGGCCTGCTGGTGAGTTGGTCGGCCGGCCGCGCGGCCCGCCGGCGCGGGATGGCGCCCGCGGCCCCGCCCGCCGAGTCGCCGCCGGCCCCGGTTGCTGCTCCCCCGGCGCCCCGCCCCGCCCTGCGGACCCGCCTGGACACGGCCCTGGGCGTGGCCACCGACGAGCTCTTCGAGATGGGCCGCTACCTGGTGGTGGGCTGTGCGCTGGCGGCCGCCTTGCAGACGCTGGTGAAGCAGGACCTGCTGCTGGCGCTGGGGCAGGGGCCGATCGTCTCCGTGCTGGTCATGCAGGGCCTGGCCTTCATCCTCAGTGTCTGCTCGACGGTCGATGCCTTCCTGGCGCTGACCTTTGTCGGCACCTTCAGCACCGGCGCGGTGCTCACCTTTCTGACCTGTGGGCCGATGGTCGACCTGAAGAGCACGTTGATGTTTCTGGGCGCCTTCGACCGCAAGACCGTCGCCTGGCTGGTGGCCGTCCCGGTCGTGTTGACCGGGGCCATCGGCATTACCCTGAACCTGATCCACGCCTTCTAGCCGCCGCCCGGGCCCCGGGGCGGGGCCGCGGACGGCGAGGAGCTATTTCGATGGATGAGCCCTGGGAGTGGACGGGCCTGGCCCGCGCGGGCCTGTTGCTGGCCTTGGGCACCTACTTCGGCAGCAGCTACCTGAGCGGCAACCTGAACAACTACATCAATCCCGAGTATAATTGGCTGGTGCTGCTGAGTGCGGGCCTTTTTGGGCTGCTCGGGCTAGCGCAGGCGGCCCGGTTCGTCCGGGGGCACGCGCCGGAGCACAGCCACGCGCCGGCGCAGGCGGCCTGGGGCCGGTTGGCGGTGCTGGCCGTCCCGTTGGCGCTGGGCATCTTCGTCCCGGGCCAGACCCTGGGCGCCTCGGCCGCCGCCGGCCCGTCCGGCAAACCCCCGACCGCCGAGCCGCCCGGGCGCACCGTGGTGGATTGGGGGCGGGCCTTTCATTACCACGGCTACCCGAATAGCTTCTATGAAGGCCAGGCGGTGGATCTGATCGGGGTCGTGGTCCGGGAGGGCGGCCTGCCCGCCGGCCAATTTGCGTTCGCCCGCCTGGTCATGCGGCACTGCGCGGCCGATACCTATGCCGTGGGCCTGCTGGTGGTCGCGCCGGGGACCGACAGCATCGCCGATGGCAGCTGGGCGCGGGTGACGGGGACGCTCCATGTCGACCTGCAGCCCCGCGACCCGGTCCTCGAAATCCGGGCCAGGGACGTCGACGCCACGATCGGTCCACCGGAATTCCCGTATATCTACCCCCAGAACTTCGTGTCGTTCCCGGGGAGTTAGCCGGGGCTACGGATACTCCCGCGTGGGATGGGGCGGCGCGTGGTAGCGCCGGGGTACCCGCCAGCGCCGGATGCCGCCCGCCGCAAAATAGGCGCACCCCGCCAGAGCGGCGATCGCGAAGCTCACCGGCCAGCGGCTCGTGAAAGCCAGCAGCAGCCCGCCCCAGGTCCAGGCCAGACTCAGGGCTATGGCCAGCCCGACCGTCGCAAACGGCCGCCGCACCAGCTGGGCGGCGGTGGCCGCGGGCGCGACCAGCAGCGCAAACAGCAGGAGGACGCCCACCACCTGGATGGCCTGGGCCACGGCGAGCGCCAGCAATAACAGGAAGACCACGCCCAGCGCCCGCACGGGCACCCCCCGCGCCCGCGCCACCTCCGGATCGATGGACGCGAACAGCAACGGCCGCCAAATGATCCCCAGCCCGATCAGGATCCCGGCCCCGGTAATCAGCGTGATCTGCACCGCCCGCGGCGTCACGCTCAGGATCGAGCCGAAGAGCACGCCCACGGTTTCGCTCGCCGAATTCGTGTAGAGGCTCAGAAACAGGACACCCAGGCCCAGCGCCAACGACAGGACCATGCCGATCTCGACATCCCGCCCGCGGATGCGCGCCCCCAGGGAGCCCATGCCCGCGGCGGCCAGCAAGGTGAGGGCGAACATGCCGACCAGGGCGTCGAGATGGAGCAACGCCGCCCCCGTCGCTCCCGCGAACCCGATGTGGGAGAGGGCATGGGCGGCGAAGGCCTGCGCCCGCAGCACCACAAAATAGCCGACCACGGCGCTGACGACCGCCACGATCGCGCCCGCGAGCAAGGCGTTCCGGGCGAAGTCCTGGTTCAGCAGGTCGAGCAGACTCATCCGCGACATCCCGCGCCGGCCGCGCGCCGGTTAACTCCCAACCGGGTGCTCCGATTCGACCTTGACCCCGAGCGCCGGCGGCGCCGGGCGGCGCCGCGCCCACCCCAGCGCCAGCAGGCGCACCGGCAGGTAGACGCCGAACGACAGGGCCGCGATGAAGAAACTGGCCGGCCAGGGGCTATTCGCGGCCAGGAGAATGCCCAGCCAGGTATAGGCCAGGCCCAGAGTCACCGCCAGGCCGAGGGCGCGTCCGGGCGTGCGGGCCAGGCGCACCGCCGTGGCGGGGGGCCCCACCAGTAGGGTGAAGATCAGCAAGATCCCCACCACCTGCACCGCCACCGACACGGTGATGGCGACCAGGACCAGAAACAGCACCCGCAGGCGGCGTACAGGCACCCCCCGCGCCTTCGCCACCTCCGGGTCGACAGAGCTGAACAGCAGCGGGCGCCAGAGCCCCCCCAGGACTCCCAGGGTCAGCAGGCTGAACAGCCCTGTGACCAGCACGTCGTGCTGGCTGATGCCCAGGATTGTGCCGAACAGGATGCTATAGGCGCGCTCCGCATAGCCGGCATAGAGCGAGAGAAACAACAGGCCGAGTCCGAGCATGAGCATCATGATGATGCCGATGGTGATGTCCCGCTCCCGGATCTCCTGGCCGAGCAGCCCGATGCCGACGGCCGCAGTCAGCGTGAACGCCAGCAGGCCGTAGAGGGGGTCGACCTGCAGGAGGACGGCCCCGGCGGCGCCCGCAAACCCGATATGCCCCAGGGCGTGGCCGGCGAAGGTCAGGCCGCGCAGGATCAGGAAGTAGCCCACGACCGCCGCCACGACGGCCACCGCCGACCCGGCCAGCAGGGCATTTTGCAGGAAGGCGTATTGGAACGGCTCAAACATCGATTGGGCCCGCCGTCACGTTTCCACCCCCACGACGAACACGCGCCCCAGCGCCTCGACCACCTCCACGGGCGCGTCGTACAACTGGCTGAGCGTGGCGCTGGTGATGACGGCCGCCGGCGGGCCGATCGCGCTGCGGCCGTTGGCCAGGTAGATGACGCAATCGGTCACGGGCAGCAGCGGGTTGATGTCGTGCGCGACCAGGATGACCGTGACCTGGCGCAGGTGACAGACCGCGGCGATCAAACGAACCATCTCCTGCTGGTAGGCCAGGTCGAGGTTGGCCAGCGGCTCGTCCAGGAGCAATAGCCGGGGATTGGTCAGCAGCGCCTGGGCGATCAGCAGGCGTTGTTGCTCGCCCCCGGAGAGCTGGCCGATGGGCGCATCCGCAAACGCCGTGGCGCCGACCTCCTCCAGGGCCCGATCAATCGTGGCGGTGCGGGCGCGGCTGGGCCAGCCGAGGCCCCAGCGGTGGCCGTCGAGCCCGAAGCCGACGACATCCCGGGCGCGCAGGGCCAGGTCGGCTTCGAGCTCCCGGTGCTGCGGCGCGTAGCCGATCGCCGGGTTGCCGCGGCGGGGCGGCCGCCCCAGGACCCGCACGGTGCCCGTCGCCGGCGGCAACAGGCCGAGCAACAGCTTGAGGAGCGTGCTCTTGCCGGCGCCGTTGGGCCCCAGCAAGACGCTGAACGCCCCGGCGTCCAGGGCCAGGCTGATATCGACCAGGATCGGCCGCCCTCCAAGTTGCACATGCACATGCTCTAGCTCGACGACCGGACTCACTTCCCGGTGCTCTGCTGCAGGGCCTGTTGCAACGTGTTCAGCTGGTCGTGCATCCATTGCTGATAGCTCTTGCCGGGGGGCATGGTCTCGGTCACCGGCACAATTGGGATGTTGTTGGTTTTCGCCGCGTTCTCCAGATTAGTCGTCACCGGGGTGACGGTCTGATTATTATAGATCAAGATCTTGATCTGGTGCTGGCTGATCTGGGTATTGGCTGCGGCCACGGTGTCGGCGGGCGGATCGTTGCCCTCGGCAATCGCCTTCTCGAACTCAAACGGGGTCAGGACCTGCAGGCCCAGCGGCTGGCTCTGGTAAAGGTAGATCGTCTCGGTCAGCCCCACCGGGGTGCTGTTGTACCGGGCCTTGAGGCCCTGTAATTGCTGATCGAGCTGGTCCACCGCCTGGTCAAACAGCCGCAGGTTGGCGGCGAACGTCGCTCCATCCGCGCCGTCCTGCTGCTGCAACGCGCCGGCGATGCCCTGCGCGATCGCCTTCACGTTGTCGAAGCCATACCAGACGTGCTCGTTATTCGGCAGCTTACGCGGCGCCAGGTCGAACCCGCTGATGACCTGGCGCTGCGCATTGGGCGCCGCCGCGAGCAGCTTGTCCATCCAGTCGTCGTAGCCGCCACCGTTCTTGATGACGATCTGGGCCTTGGTCACGGCCACAGCGGTCTGCACATTGGACTCGTATTCATGCGGGTCAATGTTCGGATCCGAGAGAATGCTGGTGACCGCGACATGGGCGCCGCCGAGTTGCTGGACGATATCGCCGTAAAAGTTCTCCGCCGCCACCACGGTGACCACCGTGCCGGAGCCGGCCGCGGACGCCGGAGTGGCGGGCAGGGCCGGTGTGTTCGTCGCGCCGGCCGCCAGCGGCGTGGCGGTGGCCAGCAGCGGCGTGGTGGTGGCCGGCTGGAGGGCCGGCGTGCTCGTCGCGTCGGTCCCACAGGCGGTCATAGCGACACACAGGCTGGCAAGAGCGACGATCCGCAGCGCCGGCCGCGATTTACAGGGCAGGTTATATGACATTACACGATCCTCCTTGAGTAGCTGTTGAATGAATGATACTAAGTATCATTAAAGACCACGGCATCACCGCAGAGCCGGGCCACGATTTACTGCATTACACAGATCCTCCTTGATTAGCTGGTGAATAACTGATACTTAGTATCAAAAAAGACCACAGCAGCGCCGCAGATGGGGTCATATCCAGGATACCAGCGCCCCGAAATTATGAGACATAGTATCTGTACCGGCATTGTAGCACGATTGCGGGGAGACGTCAAGAGCGCGCCGCGCCCCGGGTGCTCGGCAGGATTTTGCATCTCGGCTCCCGGCCCCCCTCCAGAGCAGACCGCGGCACAGCGCCCTGCGCCGCCCGCGGGCGGGCCGCCGCCTAGGCAAAATCCTGCCGCACCCCCGCGCCCCCGGGTTGCTGACCTGCCGGGAGCGCGGCTATAATATAGGGAGCAGATCTTGGAAGGGGGGTCCTGCGTGTTATCGGAGAGCGAGCAACCCACCACCGCGCCGGCGTCCGGCGTGCGCCCGCACCCCACCCCACCGGGGGGCCGCCGCGTCCGCGCGGCAGGTGCCCCGGCCCGGCCGCCCACGGATCGCGCGCGCAGCCGGGGATTCTACCCGGTGCTGGCCGTGCTCAGCCTGGTGCTGCTCTTCCTGCAGCTGACGCGCCTCAGCGGTGCCGATCTCAGCACGGCCGTCAGCAACTTCAGCGTTATCTTCCTGAGCATCTTTATCGAAGCGGCGCCCTTTCTGCTGCTCGGCACAGTCGTCTCGGGCCTCATCGCGGCCTTCGTCCGCCCCGAGCAGTTGACCCGTTGGGTGCCGCGCAACCCCGTCCTGGCGAGCCTGGTCGGCGCCGGGGCCGGGTTTGTTTTCCCGGTCTGTGAATGCGGGGTGGTCCCGGTGGTGCGCCAGCTCTACGCCAAAGGCCTCTCCCCCGCCGTCGGCGTCACCTTTTTGCTCGCCGCCCCGGTCATGAACCCGATCGTGCTGCTGAGCACGATCACGGCCTTCGGCTTCGGCCCCATGCTGGTCGGCCGCTACGTGGTGACGCTCGTGGTCGCTATGACCGCCGGCCTGGTTTTTGCCTGGCGGGCCCGGCGGCCCGGCCGCGTCCCGGCCGATGCCCAAGCCCTGCTGCGCGCACCGGCCGGGCCCCGCCCGGGGGCCGAAGGTCCCCGGCCGCCCATCGCCGCCCGGCTCGGGCACGCCCTGGTGGTCGCCAGCGACGAGTTCTTTGAGATGGGTCGCTACTTGGTCATCGGCGCGGCGCTGGCCGCCGCGCTGCAGACCCTGGTGTCGCCGGACGTGCTGACCGCGCTGGGGCAGGGACCGCTCGTCTCGGTCCTGACCATGCAAGGCCTGGCGTTTGTCTTGAGTGTCTGCTCGACGGTCGACGCTTTCCTGGCCCTGACTTTTGTGGGCACCTTCAGCGGCGGCTCGATCCTGACGTTTCTGACCTTTGGACCGATGGTCGATATCAAAAGCCTGCTCATGTTTCTCGGCGTCTTCCAGCGCAAAACCGTGGCTCTGCTCGTGGGGTTGCCCCTCGGCTTGACCCTGCTCGTCGGGGTCGCGCTGAACCTGCTGAGGGCGTTTTGAGCGGCGGGCCCGCGGCCGCGCCGGACCGGGCGGCCCTGGTCAAGGGCGGGCTCCTGCTCGCCTTCAGCGGGTATTTCTTTTACCTGCCGGCCAGCCACACCCTGCGCAACTATACCAATCCCGAGTTTAGTTGGTTGGTGATCCTGACCGCCTGGCTCTTCCTGGCGCTCGGGTTGGCCGGTGTCTACCAATGGGCGGCCAGTCATGGCTCCGCTATCGTGTCGGACCACGCCCACCCGGCGATCGCCCGATCCGTGCTGGCCCTGGTCGCGGTTCCGCTCCTGCTGGGCATCCTGGTTCCCGCCAGCCCGCTGGGGGCGACCGCGCGGGCCAGCAACTGGGGCGGCGCGACCGTTGCGGGCGCCGGCAGCAGCGGGACCCCGCCGGCCGGGCCTGGCAGCGCGCCGGCCGCGGATGGGACGGGCTGGACTCTCGTCGACTGGCAGCGGGCCTTCCAGTACAAGGTCTACCCCGACAGCTACTTCACCGACAAGCACGCCGACGTGATCGGGTTTGTGAGCGGGGGGGCGAACCTGCCGGCTGATGGGCTGGTGATCGGCCGTTATGTCATGCGCCATTGTGCGGCGGATATCTACGGCGTCGGGCTCCTGGTCCGTAGCCCGGGAACGCCCTCCCTGGCCCGCGGCACCTGGGTCCGGGTACAAGGCACCCTCCGGGTCGCGCCCGTCAATGGCACGCTGGTGCTCCAGTTGCAGGCCACCCACGTGGACGCGACGATCGGCCAGCCGGCGGAGACCTATATCTATCCGCAAGATTTTGCCAGGTTTCCTTAACCGCTTCACGGCAGCCAGCGGGCCGCGGTCGCATTATCCAGCAGCGGTTCGGCCGGGGCGGGGGTGGGGCGGATCGGCACCACCCAGACTTGGCTCGCCGCCGCCGCGTTGCGTAGGACGCGGCGGAAGAGCAAACGCGTCCCATCCGGGCTCCAGACCGGGTCCTGATCGTCGGCGTTCTGCGGCCGGGTTAGCGCCTGGCTGGCGGCCCCGTCCGGCGTAACGAGCCAGAGACCAGTGCCGGCATCCGGGCTATCGTCACGCCGGCGCAGGAAGGCGATCTGCGCGCCCTGGGGGGCCCAGACTGGCTCGCCGTCGTCGGCCGCGGGGTCCTGGCTGAGCACGGTGGGCACGGCGCTGGCCCCCACCGGGGTGCCGACCGCGGGTTGCACGACCACGACCCGCACCTCGCCGCGGCTGGGCGCGGTCGTGGTGTCGGCCGCCGGGGGCGTCGCCGTCGTCAGGGGCGGCGGCCCCGCTGGGCCCACCGCGTGCTGTTCGCTGTACGCCAGCAGGTGGCCGTCGGGGGAGAGTGTGCCCGTCTGCCCGGAATAATTGGGGAGCACGAACTCGCCGGGCGCCCCCAGGTGGCCGACGTGGATAAAGTTCTGGTCGCCGGCCGCGCTGGCTTCATAATAGGCCAGCCACTCGCCGTTCGCCGACCAACGCGCGCCATAGCTGGCCGGCGCCGCGCTGCCCCGCCGCAGGGGGCCCAGGGATGTGCCGTCGGCCTGCACGAGCCAGAGCTTGGGGACGCCCAGCGTTGGGCCTTCCGGGCCCGCGGGCGCCAGGAGCACGCGACGTTCGTAGGCGATCACATCGCCGGTGGGCGAGCAAGCGACCCCGCTGTTGACGGCGTCGGAGTCGGTGGTCAGGGCGTGGCGCCCACTGCCGTCGGGATGGATCGCGAAGAGGTTGGCTGCATCCGGGCCGGTAGGCGCGCTATAGACCAGCCAGGCGCCGTCGCCGCTGACGTCGAAATCCAGCACGCCCGCGGTTTCGCTGGTGACTCGGGTCGCGCCCGTCCCGTCGGCATCGGCCACCCAGAGGTTCTGGACGGCGGCCCCGGTGTGGAGGGGCTGGGCCTCGGGGCGCAAGAACGCCAGCCGTAAGGCGCGGGTGCGGAACGTCCAGCGCACCGCGCGGGGCAGCCGTCCGTGGGCGCGGCCGCGCACCTCGGGGTCGAGCGTGGCATCGTACTGGGTGTCGGGTTGCCAGGGGCCGGCGGGGGTAAACACCAGCGTCCGGTCGGCGATCACCTGGAGCGTGCCGGCCTGGGGCGGATCGAAGTGCAGTTTGCCCTCCACGCTGGATGGGTCCAGCGGCCGGTCAAACACAATGGTGATCCGCGCCCGGGTCGAGACGTCGTCGGCGCCATTGGCAGGCTGGATGGCGCCCGGCACCAACTGCGTCTGGTCGCCGAGCAGCAGCACCAGCACCGTCGCGCCGAGCAACCCGCCGATTACGGCGGCGACCAGGCCGTAAAAGCGCCCGAGGGCGGCGCGGCGGTCCTGCTCAGGGATAGAGATAGGGGTCCGCGGGCGGGGGGATGCGGGTGACCTGGTCGGCGAAGACAACGGGCCGGGTCTCTCCTTCCCTGGTTTCGAGGCCGAGGGTCCCCACAACATGGACCCAACTGTCGGCGGGGAGGCTGGCGGCGCCGGGGCTGCGCACGGTGAGGGCCACACCGCTGGCATCGGCCGCGCAACAGGTGACCGTGAAGCGGGCCACGGTCCAATAGTCGGCGTCCGGCGCGGGCCCGGCCGGATCACGATAGACGAAACCGGTCACGTCGACGGGCTGGCTGGCCAACGGCGCGGGCCCGGCCGCCTGCTGGAAGGCGCGCACCCAGTCGAAAATCGTGCGCGCGCGCGGGTCGCCGGCCGCGGCCGGGCCCGCCGCCCCGCTGGCCGGCCCCGCGCCGCCGCTGTTGACGCTCCGGCCCGTCAGCGCCGCCGAGTCCAGCGGCCGCGGCGGGAGCAGCCCGATCGCCAGGGGGATCACCAGCACGCCGGCGATCAGCCAGCGCGCGGGGCCGGGGCGCGTTGCCGCGTCGGCGGGGCCGTGACCCGGCGGCGGGCCGCGCCAGGCGGCCCAGCCGGCCGCCAATCCGATCGGCACCAGCCCGATCGCCGCGGCCAGCGTCAGCCCGGCCAGGCTGGGGTTGATGTAGAAGCCGATGGATCCGCCGAGCACTTTACCGGCCAGTACGCCGGCCAGGCCGAGCAGGATCACGCTTTGGCCGAGGCGCAGGGCGCGGAACTGTGGCATGGGGGCCTTACTCTAGGTGTAAGTTGATCGTCACGCACAACAGGAAGACCGCCTGGGCGACCAGAATCAGCATCAGGGCGACCACGCGCCGCCGGAACGTGCTGGCAAACATCAGGGTGCTCTTGATATCGACCATGGGACCAAAGACCAGGAAGCCGAGCAGGGCCCCGGTGCTGAAGGTGCCCGCGAAGCTGAGCGCCACGAAGGCGTCGACGGTCGAGCAGATCGAGAGCAGCGCGGCCAGGGCCATCATCACCAGCACCGAGACGACCGGCCCCTGCCCAATCCCGAGCAGCGCGGTTTGCGGCACAAAGGCCTGGACCGCCGCCGCCAGCGCCCCGCCGAGGACCAGATAGCGGCCCATGTCGAAGGTTTCGTCGGCGGCGTGGACCAACACCTCGCCCAGCTGGTGGCGTACCGGACGCGGGATCGGCGGGTGGGGGGCGGGGACCGGGAGGGCCGCCAACATCTCGCGCGGGACCGGGTGGTAGCTGAGCACCAGGCCCACAAACGCGGCGATGAGGATGCTGAGGGCCACGCGGCCGCCGACGATGTCGAGGCGGCCGCCAAAGGCGATATAGGTGGAGGCGATCACCACCGGGTTGACGGCCGGGGAGGCGAGGATGAAAGGCACGCCCACCGCCAGCGGCACCCCTTTCCCCAGGAGCCGGCGCGTGAGGGGCACCGCGCCGCACTCGCACATAGGGAAGAGCAGGCCCAGCAGGCTCCCGACCAGCACCCCCCCCAGGCGGCTCTGCGGGGCCAGCCGGCGCAGGGTCTCTTCGCGGATCAGCACCTGGACGGCCGCAGAGAGCACCACGCCCAGCAACAGAAAAGGGAAGGCTTCCAGGATGATGCCCAGGAAGACCGTGGTGAACGTCTGGAAGGATGCGACAGTCGCTGATAGATCCATGTGCCTGTCCGTTTCTAGACCGCCCGATTATAGCATCTCGGGCGCCGGCCCGCAACTCTAGCGACGATAGACGCCGCGCAGGGTGCCGCCGGCCGGGCGCGAACCATGGCTACCTGAGTTGGTATGGCCCCCGCTGAGCGGCCCAACAGCGCTGTGCCATCGCCGCCCCGTTGCGCGTATAATAGATCGATGGTTGTCACATCCCGTGCCCGTGTCCTTGGCCTGATCCTGGCGATCATGGCCGGCGGGGGGGTGCTAGCCGTGGGCGGGTTGCTCGCGCGCCGCGATGCCTCGCCCGCGATCCCGATCGCCGGGCGTCCCGCCCTGCCGACCGGCGCCTCCCGCCTTCCTGCTTCGCCAACCGCCAGCCCTATCCCCACCGGGCGTCTGGCGCCCCTGCCGCCGACCCCCGACCTCGGCATCCAGCTCTGGTTCAGCCCGACAGGCACCACGCGGGACGCCGAGCCGGGGGCCTGGCTCCATATCGAGTTGGCCCTGGCCGCCCCGCCGCCGACCGCCACGCCCTTTGGGCCGCTGCCCGCGATCGCCCTGGAGCTGCGCGACAGCGCCGACCGGCCGGCGATCTTTGGCCCCGGCCCCGCCGCGGCGCAGACTCTCTGGGCCAGCGACCGGGCGGGTATCTGGTATCGCGATCTGGGCGCCCCGACCGAGCCGGGCACTTACCATGCCCAGCTCAGCTTCCGGGTGGGCACCGCGCCCACGCAGACGGTGAGCCTGCCGGCGCCGCTCCTCGTCGTCCGGCCGCCCCCGACCCCCTTGCGGAGTGGCTTTGTCTACGATTGGCAGGGCAATCTCTGGCTGACGGCCGCGGACGGGCTGCGCACGCGCCAGCTCACCTTTTACCCCAGCGGAGAGCAGGCGACCAGTCCTGCCTGGGCGCCCGACGGCCAGCAGATCGCCTATGTCCACCGGCTCTGGGCCGACGCGACCGCCGCCGAGCCGCACACCGAGATCAACAGCATCCGGCCCGACGGCACCGGGAGCCGGGTGCTGGTCGCGCGCCAGCCCGGCGAAGATCTGCGCGACCCCGCCTGGGCGCCGGATGGGCGCCACCTGCTGGTCAGTGTGCAGCGCCTGATCGATCCCACGACGGGGGGGACGCCGACGAGCGATCAGGACCTGGGCGCGCTGCCGAGCTGGGGCGTCGAAGAGGTCGATCTGGCCACGGGCGCCCGCCAGGTGCTGGTGCGCGATGCCCTGATGCCCGATCTGAGCCCGGACGGCCAGCACCTGGTCTACGTGGCCAGCGTCCCGGCGGCCAGCGACCGTCCCTTGCTGCTGCGGACGCTGATGCTGGCGGGGGCCGCCGGCCAGGGGGCGCGCCCGCTGCTGGCCAGCGCGAATTTCCTGGACCTCGCGACGCCCCGCTTCTCCCCCGATGGGCGGGCGGTGGTCTTCGTGGCCACCGGCGTGGAGGGCCACGCCCTGCCGCCCGGGCGGGGCCCCGGGCTGGCCGCCCTCGCCCATCCCTTTGCCCCGCCGTGGGACGTCTATCTGGCCGATGTCGCCCACGGCACGGTGCGGCGCCTGACGCAGTTGCGGGCCGATGGCCCGGTGGCCGCCTGGGGGCGTGACGCGACGCGCCTGGCGCTGATCGCCGACCTGGGCTTGTTCCGCGTGCCGCTCGACGGTGGGGACCCGCAGCGGCTGGCGCCCGGGGCCAGCCACAGCTCCTTGAGTTGGTGGGATCCGCCGTAGACCGGCGGGCGGGGAGCCCGTGCGAGCGGTGGATTAGCGGCCGGTTCCGGCCGGGCGCGCGCCGGCGACGTAGTCCGCCAGCTGGCGCAGTTGCTTCCTGAAGATGCGCCGCATCACCGGCGGATTGACCAGTTTCTCCACCAGCCCGGTCACGCCGGGGCGGGCCGGCATCTCGGTCGCAATGCGCACATGGGCCTGCAGGCCCCCGGCGACCGGCGTCACGGTGAACGTCGTTACCACCCCGCGCTGGGGGTCGCTCTCGACCAGCACCCGGCCCGGCTCGGGCTCGCTGACCGTCAGGTGATAGTCCTGGGCGACGCCCATCACCTGCATCCGCACGTTGACGACGGTGCCGGCGCCCTGGCCCCCGGCCTCGACGTCCAGGGCGGCGAAATAGGCCTTCGGCAAGATCTGCGGGTGGCCCCGCCGATAGTCGGCCAGGATCGCATAGATCGTTTCGGGCCGGGCGGCGATGATTTCAGCGGCTTCCGCGCGGATTCGGTTCATGGGGCTGGCTCCTGTTAGAGAGTATAGACGCCGCGCAGGGTGCCGCCGGCCGGGCGGATGTCTTGCCAATGGGGGACGGCGAACGCCAGGTGGATCACGCCGGCGGTCGGCAGCGCCGGGAGCGGGGCGCCGGCCGGGGCCAGCAGCTGGCCGAGCTCCTCGCAGCCGGGGTTGTGGCCGACGAGAAGCACGCAGTCCGCCGTGTCGGGGAGCTGGCGGACGATCTGCACCAGGGTCTCCCCACTGGCCTGGTAGATGCGGGGCTCCTGCTGGATGGCCCCTGGGTAGCCGAGCGCCGTCGCGGCCCGCCCGGCGGTCTGCTCCGCGCGCCGGGCATCCGACGTGACGATCAGGTCCGGCACCCCGGCGACGCGGGCCAGGTGCTGGCCCATGGCGGTCGCGTCGCGCGCGCCGCGCGCCGTCAGCGCCCGGGCGTGGTCGCCGCGGCCGGTCTCTTTCTCCGCTTTCGCGTGACGACAGATGAGCAGGATTTTCATGGCGTGCCCTCCGGTTGGTGACTGTTGCTGGCCGGGCCGTTGCCATTCTAGCATGGGGCGGGCTACGCTGCAAGCGGGCCGCGGCCCCCGCTTGACGGCTCCCCGCGGCTCATGCTATGCTGCTGCGGGGCACAGGGACCTGACGACGCAAGGATAAGGGGCTGCGGGAGATGGCGGACGAACCGACTTTCAGCATCCGGCCGGCCACGCTGGACGATATCGCCGTGCTGGCGCACCATCGCTGCGCCATGTTCCGGGACATGGGACGATTGCACGCCGCGAGCGGGGCCGAGCTGGCCGCCGCGTCCGAGCGTTATTTTGCCGCGGCCCTGCCGGCCGGCGAGTACTGGGCCTGGCTGGTGGCGCCCGCCGCCCGCCCGGCCACGATCGTCGCCGGGGGCGGCCTGCAGCTGCGCCAGATCCTGCCACGGCCGGACGCCCAGGGCCGGCTGCTGGCCCCCGGGCCGCAGGGCCTGGTCGTGAACGTCTACACCGAGCCGGACTGGCGCCGCCGCGGCCTGGCCGAGCTCGTGATGCACACCATCGTCGCCTGGAGCCGTGAGCACGGCGTCGCCAGCCTCGTGCTGCATGCCTCGCCGCTGGGCCGCACCCTCTACGAGCGGCTGGGCTGGGTGGCCAGTAATGAGATGTTCTATCCCCTGTAGGGCGCGGGACCAGCCGGCGGTGGCCCGGGCCGCGGAGCCGCCCGCGCGCGCGATCCCCTGGAGCTGGCGGCTGCTGCGCTGGCTGTTGGGCCATTTACCTGTCGGGCTGGGGCGCTGGATCGCCTGCCGGATCGGCGACGGCTGTTGTCGGTATCTGCCCCGCTGGCGGCGTGTGGCCCTGCGCAATATGCGCATTGTGCTCGGGCCGCGTGCCAGCCGGGCGGCGGTGCGGCGGGCCGCCCGGGCCGTGTTTCAGAATGTCGCGCTGGACTACTACGATATGATCCGCGCCGCAGACCTGAGCGCCGCCACGCTGGCCCGCCAGGTCACTTTTGACGAGGCCGGCTGGCGCGCGGTGCGGGAAACCCTGCGCGCCGGCCGCTCCGTGCTGGTCGTCTCGGCCCATTACGGGGCGATCGATATCGTCGGCCGCATCCTGGCGGTGCGGGGCCTGCGCCCGGTCCTCGTCGTCGACCGGGTCGGCGCATCCTGGCAGGTGGATCTGCTGCAATGGCTGCGCGCCCGCAACGGCTGGGACCTCTGTGTGGTCGGGGAGGGGGCCGGCGCCCTGCGCGATCTGCTGGCCGCCCTGCAGGGGGGCCGGCTCGTCTTCTTGCTGGTCGACCGCAACCCGCAGCCGACCGGCATTGCCGTGCCTTTCTGCGGGCGCACCCTGACCATGTCGCCGGCCGCCGCGCGCCTGGCGCGGCGGAGTGGCGCGCTGCTGGTGCCCGCCTTTTGCTGGCGGGCGGGGGCGCGCTATATCGTGCGCGTCGAGCCGGCCCTGCCGGCCGCCGATGTCGAGACGGTGACCCGCCAGATCGCCGCCGTGTGCGAGCGCTATATCCGGCGCGACCCGGCCCAGTGGCTGCTGCTGACCCCCGGCTGGCGCGAGTCCTGACGGCCGGCGGGCGGCCGCCGATCCATCGGATGGCCGGCGATATTCCGTCTTGCGGCGGATAGACCCGGACCGGCGGCCGGCGCTATAATCGGGCATAGCCCGCCCCCGGCGGTGTCGATGATCGTGCCTTACACACGGAGGATGTGCCCGCATGCCCAATACCGCGGTCGATCCGCGTCCCGATCTGCAATCTAGCGCCGAGTCCGCCCCGGCCGATCTGGCGTCGCCCGCCCCCCCCGCATCCGCCCCGGGCGGCGCAGCAATGCGCGGCGCCCGCGATTTCTGGCTCGTCTGGTCGGGGCAGAGCGTCTCCCTGATGGGCGACGGCCTCTATGGCATCGCCATGGCCTGGTGGATCACGCAGGCCCTCGGCTCGGCGACCGCCCTGGCCGGCTACGCGCTCTGCTGGTTCGTGCCGGCAGTCACGATGCCCTTTATCGCCGGCTCCTTGATCGACCGGGCCAACCGCAAGCTCCTGATCGCCGTGATGGACGGCGCGCAGGGCCTGGCCGTGACGACCCTGGCTATCCTGCTGGCCAGCAGTAACCTCCAGCTCTGGCACGTCTACATCGGGGCGGTGATCCTGTCGGCCTGTTCGGCGATCCATGGCCCCGCGCTCGACTCGACCATCCCCAACCTGGTGCCGGAGGCCGCGCTGTCGCGGGCCAACGGGCTGTACGCCACCTCGCAGAGCGTCAGCAACATTGCCGGCCCGCTGTTCGGCGGCACCTTGGTCGGCATCGTCGGCCTGCCGGTGACTATGCTGATTAACGCCGTGAGCTTCTGGGTCGCCACGATCGCCACGCTGCTGGCCCGGGTCCCGTCGCCGCGCGTTCAGGATGGCGGCGAGCACGGCGCCTTCGCGCGGCTCGTGCATGACGCCACCTACGGCTACAAGTGGATCTGGGCGCATCGCCCCATCCTGTACCTCTTGCTGATCTTCACCACGGGCAATTTCCTGATCGCGCCCACCTACCCGCTCGAGTCGCTGGTGATCAAAAACCAGCTCCTGGTGAGTGGCGCCGCCTTCGGCATGACCGGGGCGCTCATCCTGGGCGTGCTCAGCGCGATGCAGGCGGTGGGCGCCCTGGTCAGCGCCGTCTTCTTCAGCCGCGGCTATGCCGTCAAGCCGATGGCCTGGGGGGTCTGCCTGGGCTGGGCGGTGAATGGCCTGGCCGCGGTCGGCTTCGGGCTCTCCTCGTCGGTGGTGGTGGCGATCACGATGGCTTTCTTCCTGGGCGCGGCCGGCCCGATCTGCAATATCCCCAGCCAGACGATCTGGATGTCCTACACGCCGGACGCCGAGCGCGGCCGGATCTTCTCGGCCCGCCGGACCATTGCCTGGGGCATCCAGCCGATCTCGATCGCCCTGGGCGGTCTGCTCGCCGAGCGCATCGGCGTCGGCGCTCTGTATGTGGGGGCCGGCAGCATCATCGTGCTGGTCGCACTGGGCAACCTGGCCTTCAACCGGACGATCCGCGCCCTCTACGCGCCCGATCTGGCGCCCGACGCCGCCCACCGGGGCCTGATCTATCGGCGGTAACGGCGGCGAAGAAGTCATCCGTTTTGCGCACTAAGGAGATTGCCCCCCGCCTCGCCCAACACATCGGCGACGGCCTCGTCGCTCGTCATGGCGCGGCCCGCGGCGCAGACACGGTCAAAGGCCTCATCGCCTAGTTGGGTGCGCACCATATCCATCTCCCGTTTGTAGCGGGTATGTTCCTTCGGGGGGACCGGCGCTCCTATAGCCTCACGCAGGGCCTGGCTTGCCCCCCATAGACGCGCCGCCTTCTCCGCTCGCCCCAGACCCAGGTAGAGCATGGCGAGCCCTTCCAGGCTCCAGGCAATGCCCAATTTCGCCCCCAACGCCTGCCTGATGGCGAGACTTTCCCTTTGCCGAGCGAGGGCCAGGGCATAGTCCCCCTGTTCGTAAGCGACCAGCCCCAGGTTGGCCAGCGCGAGAGCGACACGCCGGGTATCGCCAATTTCGCGTTCTATCGCCAGAGCTTCTTCAATGAGCGCGCCGGCCGCCGCAAAGTCCCCCTGCTCATAAAACATCAGTCCCAGGCTGTGCAGCGAGGTTTTCCTGTTACTCACTTCCTGCTCAATGCGCAACGCTTCTTCGAAATAGAAGCGCGCCTTCTCCGTATCGCGCTGGGAGTAGAGCACGGTTCCTAACGCGTGTAGCGTCTCAACCAGGCTTTTCTTGTCGCCCAACTCTCGCCAGATCTGCATACTCTCATCGAGCAGAGCATGCGCTCGCGCATAGTCCCCGCACACATCGGCCAGCGCCGCTGCGACTTTGAGCGCTCGGGCTCGGAGCGCTCCTCCGGGCTGGCCGATGGCCAATACCCCGGCGGTTTGCTCCAACCCCTCGCGCAGGTAGACGCGGACCTCCCAGAATCGCTCCAAGGCGATTGCTAACCGCAGCCCGATCTCGGCGGCCGCGCCATCGCCGGCCGCGCCCCGCTCGCGCGCCCAGCGAAACACGGCGCGGATATTTTCGTTTTCCGCGTCCACCCGGGCCAGCCAGTGGACCTGGTCTTGTTGTTTCAGGTGCGGCGCGGCCTCCTCGGCTAAGCCCAGGAAGTAGCGCC
>DATGEF010000547.1:0-14855 GCA_035310405.1 Chloroflexia bacterium
CGGTGACGAGCACGCCGCCGCGCTCCACGCCCTGCTGGTAGAGGACCGCATCTTCTTCCGGCACGCCCGCGCCGACCAGGGCGCCGATCAGGCCCCCGGTGGCGGCGCCGATGCCGGCGCCGAGCAAGGTCGCGGCCAGCGGCCCGGCCGCGATCAGGGGCCCGATCCCGGGGATCGCCAGGGCGCCGATGCCGACCAACAGGCCGGCGAGCCCGCCGAGGATACCGCCGCCAACGGCGCCGGTCGCCACCCCGGTGCCCACGCCCTGTTCCTCGGCGACGGCTGCCGCCGTGGTGCGGTCCCGCATCGCCAGCGAGATCTGGTCCGACGGAATGCCCGCGGTCCGCAGTTGCTCGATGGCCGCCTGCGCCGAAGCGCTATTGTCAAATAAACCCACTACTGTAGCCATGGTTGCCTCCTTGATGGTTTGACTGTTGGGACTTGAAACGTGTCCTTTGCCACGTGTGATCACACCTATACAGCCATCCCTAAAAGCAAATTGTGTGCCAGACCGGGGATCAGGCGGGCGGGGGCGGGGCGGGGGCGGTCAGCACCTCGCCCGCCGGCCACGCGTCCGGCTGGGGGGCGCGCGGTAATTCCACCCAGAAAGTGCTGCCCTCGCCGACCACGCTGTCGACGCCGATTACGCCGCCCATCGCTTCGGTGAGCCGCTTGGAGAGCGCCAGGCCGAGCCCGGTGCCTTCGACCCCGCTGTGCTCCAGGCCCAGCCGGTCGAAGGGGGCAAACAGCCGGCCGAGCTTCTCGGGCGGGATGCCGGGGCCGGTGTCCCGGACGTTGATCCGCAGGCGGTCATCCGGCGCGGGGGTGCTGAAGACAGTGACCGTGCCCCCGGTGCGGTTGTATTTCACGGCGTTGGCGATCAGGTTCAGGAGGACCTGCCGCAGCCGCTGCGGGTCGGCGAGCACCGGGGCGGCGTCCGCGCCGATCTCGTCCTGGAGCGTGATCCCCCGCTCGGCGGCCAGCGGCACGACCATATAGCGGATCACTTCCAGGGCCGCGCCGACGGACACCGGCTCGGGCACGATCGCCAGGCGATCGACTTCCACGCGGGTAATATCGAGCACTTCGTTGATCAGGCCCAGCAGATGCCGGCCGGCTTTGGCGATCGCCTCGGTGTAGCGCCGCTGCTTCTCGCTCAGGGTGTCTTTGCTCAGCAGGGCCGCGTAGCCCAGGATGGCGGTCAGCGGCGTGCGGAATTCGTGGCTGACCGACGAGAGAAACTCGCTCTTCGCCTGGTTGGCCCGATCCGCGGCCTCCTTGGCCTGGCGCACCGTCTCCTCCGCCTCCCGCCATTGCAGCACCTCGGTGCGCAATTCGGCCTCCGCGCCGGCCAGCTGGCGGATGTCCAGGTGCAGGGCGCTGATCGCCCGGTTGCGCGCGTCTAACTCCCGGTTCAGGCGCTGCATCTCGGCCAACTGCCGCTCGACCTCCTGCGTCTTCTGGAAAAGGTCGACGAACACGCTGACCTTGGAGCGCAGCACCTCGGGCGCGAAGGGCTTGAGCAGGTAATCGACCGCGCCCACCGAGTAGCCGCGGAAGACATGCGTGTCGCTTTTATTGATCGCGGTCAGGAAGATAATCGGGGTGTGGCGAGATTTCGCGCGCTCGCGAATCAGCGTCGCCAGCTCGAATCCGTCCATATCGGGCATCTGCACGTCCAGCAGGATCACGGCGAACTCTTGCTGGAGCAAGCACTTCAGGGCCTCGGTGCCCGAGTGCGCCCGCACGAGATGCTGATCGAGATCGGCCAGGATGGCCTCCAGGGCCAGCAGATTTTCCGGGCGGTCGTCGACCAACAGGATATTGACCCGCGGCTCAGCCTCCATGGGGCCGCTCTCTTCCCCGCTCGCCGCCCCGGGTGCTGAGCGCCGTCAGCCAGCGGGCGATCTCCGGGAGGGGCAGGACGCGCGCGGCGGGCACCGCGCGCAGGGCCGCGGCCGGCATCGTCGGGCTCTCGGCTGTGCCCGGGTCCTGCACGATCACCACCCCCCCCTGGCGCGCGATCTGCACCGCGCCCCGCATCCCATCCTGGTTGGCCCCGGTCAGCACGACCCCGATGACGGCCGCGCCATACGCGGCGGCGGCCGACTCGAAGAGCACGTCGATCGAGGGCCGGGAATATGCCACCGGGGCCGCCGTCGACAGCGCGAACGCGCCGGGCTCGACCAGCAAATGGTAATCGGGCGGGGCGAGATACACCCGCCCGGCCCGGATGTCCGCCTTATCGTCCACTTCGTCCACCGGCAACACACTCCGTCCCTGCAACACCGCACAACGCGTGCCGCCGTCGCCCGGCCGGCAATGCTGGACGATGGCCACGGGCAAGGGAAACGTCGCCGGCAGGCCGCTGAGCACGGCTTCGACGGCCGCCAGGCCCCCCAACGACGCACCGACCACCACCAGCTCAAACGCCATCCGCGCCCCTTCGCTCAGCGCACCTTGCGGTACAGCTTCTCCCCGGGCACCAGCACGTCATACTCCCCCTCGTGGGGAGTCGCCTGGATCGTTTCCTTGCTGCCCAGGCCCAAAATCCCGAGCATAATCAGACTGTCGTACAGGAGATTATGCACCCGGCGCTGCAACGATTTCTTGAAATAGATCGTGACGTTACGGCACCAGATCACGTGAAACGTGTTGAAGGCGCCATCCGTGACCAGATTATGCTGGGCAAACGTGACATTCTCGCGCAAGGCGGCGCGGAAAATCGCGTTGCCGTAGCCGGCGGTGTAGTAATCGGAGAAAGAACGCTTGCCGCCCGCGCTGAGATAGTTGCTGGTATAGTCTTTCATATATTCCAGCGGGAAAATCCCCGCGCGGGCCTGTTGCAAGACCGAATCGTTCATATCGGTTGCGTAAAGCCGCGCGCGCGGCGCGAGCCCCTCTTCTTCCAGCAAGATGGCCATGGAGTAAACTTCTTCGCCGCTCGCGCAGCCGGCGTGCCAGATCTGGATCGACGGGTAGGTTCGCAGGATGGGCACCACCCGCCGCCGGAAGGCCAGGTAAAACTCGGGGTCGCGGAACATAGCGGTGACGTTGACGGAGAGCGCAAGCAGGAAGCGCTCCAGGCAGGCCGGGTCGTGGAGCACGCGCTCTTGCAGGCCCGAGACTGTTTTGACGCCCTCCGCCTGGATCGCGTTCGCGATGCGGCGCTGGAGCGAGGCCGGCGCATATTCGCGGAAATCGAAGCCGTAGTGCCGGAAGACGGCCTCCAACAGGAGCTCGATTTCGAGCGCTTCGAGCTCCTGCTGGGCGCGGGACGTGGTCATCGGCGCGGCCTAGCGGTACAGCCAGACCCGTAACAGCGACAGCAGCTGCGCGGGGTCGACCGGCTTGGGGACATAATCCGAGGCTCCCGCCTCGATACACTTTTCGCGGTCGCCTTTCATCGCCTTGGCCGTCAGGGCGATAATCGGCAGCGCCCGGAATTTCTTGATCTTGCGGATCGCCTGCATGGTGGCATAGCCGTCCATCTCGGGCATCATCACATCCATGAGCACAATATCGATGTCGGGCGTGGTTTGCAGGAGCTTGATACCCTCTTTGCCGGTCTCGGCGTAGACGACGTCCATCTGGTAGCGCTCCAGGAGGCTGGTGAGGGCGAAGATGTTGCGGATGTCGTCGTCGACGATCAACAGCTTCTTACCCACCAGCGCGGGGTCGGTCTGGTGCAGGTGCTCCAGGATCTGGCGCTTGCTTTCGGGCAGATTGGCCTCCACACGGTGCAAGAACAGGGCCGTCTCGTCCAGCAAGCGCTCGGGGGAGTTCACATCCTTGACGATGATCGTGTCCGAGAGGCGCTTGAGCTCGGTTTCTTCGCGGCGGCTCAGCTCTTTGCCGGTGTAGACCACAATGGGCAAGCTGGCGAGCCCCAGCTCGCCCTTGATACGCTCGATCAGCTGGAAGCCGGTCATATCGGGCAACACGAGGTCGAGGACCAGGCAATCATAATGCGTGCTGTTCAGCTCGGCCAGGGCCTGCGCGCCCGTGCCCACCGCCGTGGTATGGACATCGTGGTTACCGATCAGCTCGACGATGCTCTGGCGCTGCGCCTCGTCGTCTTCGACGACCAGCAAGGTGCGCACGCGGCGCTCGACAAAGCCTTTGATGTTGCCCAGCGCCTCGTTAAGCGCCTCCTGGGTCGCGGGTTTCTGCAGGTAGGCGATCGCCCCTTGCCGCAGGCCGCGCGCCTGCTCTTCCACGGCGGAGATGATATGCACGGGGATGTGCCGGGTGGCAGGGTCGTGCTTCAGGCGGTCCAGCACGGCCCAGCCGTCGATCAGCGGCAGCCCGATGTCCAGCGTGATCGCGTCCGGCTGGAACTCGCGCGCCAGGGCCAGCCCCGTTTCGCCGTCGCCGGCCACCAGCCCCTTGAAGCTTTTCGCGCGCGCCATCTCCAGGAGGATACGCGCGAAATGGAGGTCATCTTCGACGATCAACAGCACGCCATCGCCGGGTTGGATATCGTCCCGGTCATCCGGCAAGTCGGGCGCGGCGCTGGCCGGGCCCTCGCCGGCCGGGGCGGCCGGGAGCAGGCCGGTCCCGGGGGGGATGGTCACCGTGGCCAGGGGGCGGCCCGGCCGGGCTCGCGGGGGGGCCGCCGCGTCTGGCCGGGGGCGCGCGGCTCGGCCGTCCAGGGGCTCCTCGCGCCGGCTGCTTGGGCGGCCGGGCCGCGCGCCCGGAGGCGTCTGCGGCAGGTACAGGGTGAAGACGCTGCCTTCCCCGGGCTGACTTTCCAGCCGGATCTCGCCGCCGAGCAGCTGCGCAAGCTCCCGGCTGATCGAGAGGCCCAGCCCGGTGCCGCCGTATTTGCGGCTCGTGGTGCCGTCGGCCTGCTGGAACGCCTCGAAGATGATGCGGTGCTTGTCGACGGGGATGCCGATCCCGGTATCGCGCACCCGGAAGGCGATCACCAGGTCGGCGCGGCTCAGCGTGTCATGATCGCGGCTCCAGCCGCCCAGCGCCGGTTCGACCGCCAGGGCCACCTGGCCGCGCGCGGTGAACTTGAAGGCGTTGGATAGCAGGTTCTTGAGCACCTGTTGGAGCCGTTGGGAGTCGGTATACAGGGTGCTCGGCAGCCGCGAGTCCAGATCGATGCGGAACTCGATCTCTTTGGCCGCCGCCACCGGCTGGAAGATACGCAGCAGATCGGCCTGCAGCTCGGCGAAGGGCAGCGTGCCCATGTCGACACTGATCATGCCCGATTCGATCTTGGTGAGGTCCAGGATATCGCTGACCAGGGTGAGCAGGTCGATCCCCGACGCGTGGATGGTCTGGGCAAACTCGACCTGCTTGGCCGTCAGGTTGGCGTCGGCGTTCTCCGCCAGGAGCTTGGAGAGGATCAACATGCTGTTGAGCGGCGTGCGCAGTTCGTGCGACATATTGGCCAGGAACTCGGACTTATACCGCGAGGTGATCGCCAGCTGCTCGGCCTTCTCTTCCAGGGCCTGGCGCGCCTGCTCGATCTCGCGGTTCTTGCGCTCGACCTCGACATTCTGCGCGGAGAGCAGCCGGGCCTTTTCCTCCAGCTCCTCGTTGGTCACCTGCAATTCTTCTTGCTGCTGCCGGAGCTGCTCTTCCGAGGCTTGCAACGACTTGGCCTGCTGCTCCAGCCGCCGGTTGGTTTCCGTCAGTTCGGTCTGCTGGCTTTGCAGCTCCTGTGTGAGGGACTGCGATTGCTTGAGCAGCTCCTCGGTGCGGGTGTTGGCCGCGATCGTGTTCAGCACGATGCCGATGCTCTCCGTCAGCTGGTCGAGGAAGTTGAGATGGGTTTCGCTGAAGCGCTGGAACGAGGCGAGCTCGATCACGGCCATCACCTGGCCCTCGAAGAGCACCGGCAGCACGACGATGTTAAGCGGCCGGGCCTCGCCCAGCCCCGAGTTGATCTTGATATAGTCGTCGGGCACATCGGTCAGCAGGATGCGGTCTTTCTCGAACACGGCCTGGCCGACCAGCCCTTCGCCGGCGCGGAAATGGTTGGAGATATTTTTGCGCTCTTTGTACCCGTAGCTGGCCAGCAAGCGCAGGTCGGCCTCGCCGTCGACCGGCTCGTTGACGAAGAAGACGCCGTGCTGCATCGACACCAGCGGCGCCAGTTCCGACATGATCAGCCGCGAGACCGTCATCAGGTCTTTCTGGCCCTGCAGCAGCCGGGTGAACTTGGCCAGGTTGGTCTTCAGCCAGTCCTGCTCGGTATTCTTCTGCGTGGTGTCTTTGAGGTTGCGGATCATCTCGTTGATGTTGTCTTTGAGCGCCGCCAGCTCGCCGGCGGCTTCCACGGTAATGGAGAGCGAGAGGTCGCCCTTGGTCACCGCGGTGGCCACCTCGGCGATGGCCCGCACCTGGGTGGTCAGGTTGGCGGCGAGCCGGTTCACATTATCGGTCAGGTCGCGCCAGGTGCCCGAGGCGCCCGGCACATTGGCCTGGCCGCCCAGCTTGCCTTCGATGCCCACCTCGCGCGCCACCCCGGTGACCTGGTCGGCAAAGGTGGCCAGGGTGTCGATCATGCCGTTGATCGTCTCGGCCAGCTCGGCGATCTCGCCCTTCGCCTCCAGCACCAGCTTGCGCTTCAGATCGCCGTTGGCGACCGCCGTGACCACCCGGGCGATGCCGCGCACCTGGCCGGTCAGGTTGGCCGCCATCGAGTTCACATTATCGGTCAGGTCCTTCCACGTGCCCGAGACCCCTTTGACGTCGGCTTGCCCCCCCAGCTTGCCCTCGGTGCCCACCTCGCGCGCCACCCGCGTCACTTCCGAGGCGAAGGCGTTCAACTGGTCGACCATCGTGTTGATCGTGTTCTTCAACTCCAGGATCTCGCCGCGGACATCGACGGTGATCTTCTTGGAGAGGTCGCCATTGGCCACCGCGGTGGTCACCGCGGCGATATTGCGCACTTGGCCGGTCAGGTTGCCCGCCATCAGGTTGACGTTGTCGGTCAGGTCCTTCCACGTGCCGGCCACACCTTTGACCTGCGCCTGGCCGCCGAGCTTGCCCTCGGTGCCTACCTCGCGCGCCACCCGCGTTACCTCCGAGGCGAACGAGCTGAGCTGGTCGACCATCGTGTTGATCGTGTTCTTCAACTCCAGGATCTCGCCCTTGACGTCCACGGTGATCTTCTTGGAGAGATCGCCGTTGGCCACCGCCGTCGTGACGTCGGCGATATTGCGCACCTGGCCGGTCAGGTTGCCGGCCATCAGGTTGACGTTGTCGGTCAGGTCCTTCCACGTGCCCGAGACGCCCTTGACCTGCGCCTGGCCGCCGAGCTTACCCTCCGTGCCCACCTCGCGCGCCACCCGCGTCACTTCCGAGGCGAAGGCGTTCAGCTGGTCGACCATCGTGTTAATCGTGTTCTTGAGTTCCAGGATCTCGCCCTTGACGTCGACGGTGATCTTCTTGGAGAGGTCGCCATTGGCGACAGCCGTCGTGACGTCGGCGATATTGCGCACCTGGCCGGTCAGGTTGCCCGCCATATAGTTCACATTGTCGGTCAGGTCCTTCCAGACCCCGGCGACGCCCTTCACCTCGGCCTGGCCGCCGAGCTTGCCCTCCGTGCCCACCTCGCGCGCCACGCGGGTTACCTCCGAGGCGAACGAGCCCAGCTGGTCAACCATCGTGTTGATCGTATTCTTGAGCTCCAGGATCTCGCCCTCGGCGCTGACGGTGATCTTCTTGGAGAGGTCGCCGTTGGCCACGGCGGTGGTCACCTCGGCGATGTTACGCACCTGGTTGGTCAGGTTATTGGCCATCAGGTTGACGTTGTCGGTCAGGTCCTTCCACGTGCCCGAGACGCCCTTGACCTGCGCCTGGCCGCCGAGCTTGCCCTCCGTGCCTACCTCGCGCGCCACCCGCGTCACCTCCGAGGCGAACGAGCCCAGCTGGTCGACCATCGTATTGACGATATTGGCGGTGCGCAGGAATTCGCCTTTCAGGGGCTTGCCGTCGATCTCCAGAGCCATCGTCTGCGAGAGATCGCCCTTGGCCACGGCGCCGATGACCCGGGCCACCTCGGTGGTCGGCTGCACCAGGCCGCCGATCAGCTTGTTGACCGATTCCACGCAGCCGACCCAGGCGCCACTCACGTCGCCCAGGGAGGCGCGCTGGGTGATTTTCCCTTCTTGCCCGACGACCGTGCCGATGCGGGCCAGTTCTCGCGCCAGACGATCATTCAACTCGACGATGTCGTTGAGCGCATCGGCGATCTTCCCGGCCAGGCCGGTTTCGTCTTCCGGCATGCGCACGGAGAAGTCCCCTTTTTTTACGGCCAGCAGAACCCGCAGCAACTGCCGCTGGTCCAGTGCATCCGTCTCAGACTGTGCCGCCGGCATAGTGTCTCTCCCTCTATTGTGGTACGTAATGCCTAATGCGTAATGCGTGTTACGTAATGCGTAATACTTATTGCGTAAAGAGAGGCGGAGGCCCGGCTATGGGATGCTTTTTTCCGCGTGATCCCCATAGCGGCAGGCTTCTTGCTGTTACAACGCCAATCCACAGCCAGCATAACGAGCGGACAGCGATCAGCCGTGCTATAAGCGCCGAAGTTTGGTGGGGCGATCGGCGCATCAAAGAGGAAGTATGCGCCCATTTTCCGAACTCAGCCCGCGCGGGCAGGCCGGGCGCTGGCGGCAGATGGCGCTGGCCGCGCTGAGATACTACGATCTGGACGTGCGGCGGGTCCGCCTGATCGCCCACCAGTTGAATGTGGTCTTCCGCGTGGAGACGGCCGAGCCGCAAACCTATGGGCTGCGGATCAGCCATCCTACCTGGCGGACCGTGGAAGACCTGGAATTGGAGGTAAGCTGGCTACGGGCCCTGAGCGCGGAGACAGACCTGGGCACGCCACGGCCCTACGCGAACCGGGCCGGCGACTACATCACCATGGTCACGGTCGTGGGCATACCCGAACCGGGCCGCTGTGTGCTCATGAGCTGGATCCCGGGAACGGATCTGATCAAACACCTGTCGGAAGCCAATCTCTACAAGCTGGGCATCCTCGCGGCGCGGCTCCACATCCACGCCGCCGGCTTCGTACCGCCGCCCGGCATGTCACAGCGGCAGATGGACGGCATCTACGCCCGCGGCGAGCCGGATGCCCTCTTCGCCACCGAATCGGCCGCCCTCTTCAGCCCCGCGAGCCGGGCCGTGTTCGCGCGGGTGCGCGAGCACGTACAGGAGGCGTTCGCCGCGCTCTATGCCGATCCGCGCGGCCGGCGTGTGATCCACAACGATCTGCACCAGGAAAACGTGAAGGTCTTCCAGGGGCGCTTGCGCCCGTTGGACTTCGAAGACGCCATCTGGGGTTACCCGGTCCAGGATATCGCCATGACCTTCGCGGACCTGCTGGTCTACACCGAACTGCGCCCCGACGAATATCAGGCCAGCCGGCGGGCGTTCGAGCGGGGCTATTGCACCCTGGCACCGTGGCCCGAGAACACCCCGGGGCAGATCGACACGTTCATCGCCGGGCGCCAGATCTGGCGCGCCAATTTCGTAGCCCGTTTCGAGACGCCGCATGCCTACCTGTTTAACGACCGGCTCGCGGCCCGCTTCCAGAGCTTTCTCGATACGGGAGTCTTGGGCAAGTGAAGACGGTCGCTTTCCAGATCAAGCCGGCCCCCTGGGGGCGGGTGGCGAGGCGGCGGGCAAGCTGGCTGCGGCCGCGACCGCGGGCGGGGAGTCGGTCGACGTCGGGGTCAGCGGCGCAGCCGGCGTAGGCGGCGGGGGCGGCAACGGGGGGGTGAACGTGGGCGCGGTCACATCCCAGGTGGGCGTCGGTGGGTAGGTCGGGGCGATCACAGGATGCTCGAGATCTTCGGTCGGCACGGGGCGGCCCGGGAAGGGCGGCGCCGTCGGCCAAAGGGCACTCCAGGTCGCGGCGTCGACCAGGCGCACCGCCCCGTCCCCATCCAGCACCACATGGATGGGGGGAACGGCAATGGGTGATCGCCCCAGGAGGGCCAGCCGGAACCCCGCCGTGCCATACGGACCCGCAGCCGCCACGCGACCGATGGCGGGCGGCGCGGCGACGAGCATCCCGTAGCCCCGCGCATCTGCCACCACGCGCAAGTTGCGCACCGGAGTCACCCGCCAACGTGGGCCGCCCGCCGGGGACGTGCCCTCGACCACCAGGACGTAAGTCCCGGGCGACTGCGGCCACTGGATCTGCATGAACCCCACGTCGAACTCTGCCAGCTGACCCAACGGGTGCATGATTGGGGGGGGCAGGGAGATAGGCGGCGCGGGCGGGCCCGGGGCGCTGCTTTCCAGATGCACCGCGACCTGCGGGGTGCCCCGCCGATCTGCCCGCATTGCATAGAACAAAAGAATATCCTGCGGAGCGCGCACGTCGACGACCACGATCTGAAAAAGCCCCGCCGCGTTCTGCGCACTCCATTGCTCGCCGGGAGCGGCGGTCATGCCCGGGGGCGGCGGAGCCAGTTCCCCTATGTTGGGCGGCCCAGTCGCGCCGCCGCTTATGCCGTCTAACGGGGACCCCCGGGGTCCGAGGAGCCCGGTCGCGGCCAACAGGATCAGCACCGCGCCGCCCGTTGCCCAGAACAGGCCACGCGTGGCCCGGCGCCGCGCCGGCACATGCGTCGCGATCGCCGGCCAGAGATCTGGCGCAGTGGGCACGACACGAACGGCCTGTTCCCGGAGGGCCGCCCGCAGACGGATCTCGTCAGGGCTTTGCTTCATGGCTGATCCTCCTTCGTCACTACAGGCCTGCGGACTGGCCTCACGTGGATCGGATCGGGATCTGCCCCAGGGTCGCGTATCCAGGTCGGCAGCAGGCGGCGTAGGTGGCGCCGCGCCGTGTACAGTCGGGATTTGATGGTACCCGGCGGACAGGCGAGACGGTCAGCCATTTCGGCCTCGTTGAGATCCAGGTAATATCGCAGGACGATGGCGGCGCGCTGATCGGGCGGCAACTGCCCGACGGTAGCCCAGATCGCCGCGCTCGTCTCGGCCACCAGCAACTGGGCGATGGGATCGGCCGTCGAATCTGAAACCTGGTCACGGGCCGCATCTGTCGTGGCATCCCAAGCGCGGCTCCGGCGGGAGCGCTTCACGGTGCGTAGGGCGCGATGCACCACACTTTGCAAGAACCAGGGACCGAAAGGGCGCGCCGGGTCAAACTGATGAATCTGTGCATAGGCGTGCAGAAAGGCCTCCTGTACTACATCTTCTGCGAGCGCACGCTCACCCACGATCAGGTAGGCCGCCCGCACGGCGGAGAGCTCATAGATCCGCACGAGGCTCTCCAATCCGCGGATATCGCCTTGCTGGCATCGCGCGATCGCCTCGCGTTCGTCCATACACACTCCTTCTCCGCCGCCCGGCGGCGTCGATCTGCTGACTATACTATACCTGAGGATTATTTTAGGTTCACCTTGTAGATTAAGGCGTCACTACGCCGGCCGGCGAGATCGGCCCCTACACAGACCAGCGGGGGGAGGGCGACCCTCCCCCCGCTGGCCCCGTCCGGCCCGGCGCGGCGGGCTATTTGCCGATGCCGAGGAAGAGCACGCTCCGCGTGTGGGTCATGTTGTTGGCGATGGCCGCCGTGCCGCCCGCCACCAGGTACTGGAACGGGCGGATGAACGGCGCATATTGCGTATCGTAGTCGCCCCGGTTGTCGCTCGTCAGGGTCGCCTCGATGCCCTCCTGGCGGATCTTGCTGATGTCGACGTAGAGCACGGCGTTGCTTTTCGCCGGCAGCTTAGCCAGCCGATCCTGGATCGCCTTGTCCGTGCCGAGGCCCTTGCCCTGCTCGCCGAGCACCTGGGCGGCAAACGGCTCGACGCCGGTGCCGCCTGGCTGGGAGTTGGCCACGATATAGAGCTTGTCGCCGGTGACGCCGTAGAGGTAGGGCACGTCCGCGCCCGGGCGGAAGAGCGAGGCCCCCCCGGCCGGCACGGTCTGCACATCGGTCCCCTGGGTCTTCGCGTAGGTGTTGAACTTGTCGAGCACGGTGCTCATCTGCGCGCCGTCGCCGCTCTTCAGCCGCAGCTCGGCGACCCCGCTGAAGACCGGCCCGTCCGGGCTTTTCTGGCCCTGCAGGCTCACCAGGTAATCCCCGCCGAGCAGCGGCAGCACATCCTTCTCCAGGTCGATCCCGGTCTGGTCCTTCATCTGGGCCAGCCCCTTGTCGAGGTCCGCCCCCTGCCCCTGCTTGCGGAGCGCGTCCAGCGCCTGCTGGATGGTCGACTTCAAGTCCGCCCCGCTCAGGAACGCCCAGCTGCCGGACGGCACATCGGTCAGCGCGTCGGCGGCCGGGACGCCGGGCGGCGGGAAGGCCTGGCCGTTGACCTGCAGGTCGCTGACCGTGTCGATCTGCATGCCGTCGTCATGCGCGCTGAGCGTGAGGCCCACCGCGCCGTCGGTGCGCGCCATCTTAGGGGTCGGGGTGCCGCTGTCGTTGGCGGTCGGCATTGCCGCCTGGATCGTGTCGTAGATTTTGCTCATGTTGAGATAGAGGAGGCCGAGGCGCTCTTTCGGCAGCTCCGACTCCAGGGTCGTGAACGCCGGGCTGTCGGCCAGGCTCTGGCCGGGCGTTTTGTAGCGGTCGATCGCACTATGCATCGTCGTCAGGTCAAAGGCGACCACGCCGGTGCTGCCGATCAGGGTCACATAGACCGTGGGAGTATCGGCACTCGTGCATTTGTCCAGGGGCAGCTTGCGGATCTCCAGTTCCTTGTATTTCTCGACCAGGGGCATGTCGTCCACTTTGCCGGTCGGCTGCTTGGCGGTCCCGGAGAGGGCTGTTTTGACGATCTCGTTGAAGTTGATATCGCCGATCAGCAGGACCTTCGGCCAGAGCAGCTTGGCGGAATCGGGGCCGCCATCCTTCATTTTGGCGATCTCGTCGGGCGAGAGCGCCAGCATGGCAAAGGTGATGTTGTCGCCCAGGTACTTGGAGACCTCGTCCAGGCTGGTGGGCGTGCTGCTCGCCTGCGCCGACGGGTCGGTACAATTACCAGTCGCCGACTTGACCGGCGAGTTCGCCGCCGAGGACGCCTGGTTGAAGACCTTGTCCCAGGCGGCCTGGAAGCCCGGCTGGCTCTTAAAGGCATCCTGTATTTTGTCCAGGGCCGCTTTTTGCGTGCCCGTGGCATGGGGGTTGAAGCTGACATAGCCATAGAGATCGGGCGGCAGCAGCTTGGTCGCCGTGACCACCGGCTTGTTCAGCACCTGCGCGGCCAGGTAGCCCGCCACGCCGACCACGCCGACCACGGCCAGCAGGGCGATCACGATCAGCACGTTGCGCAGCATATGGCTCGGGGGCCCGGCCGCGCCCGGGGCGCCGGTCACCCGCGCCACCCCCGGCGGCCCATAACCTTGCGGCGGCGGTTGCGGCGCCCCGTAGCCTGGCTGGGTGGGGGGTTGCTGAGCGTTGTAGCCATACCCTTGTTGCGGCGGCGGTTGCGGCGCCCCGTAGCCTGGCTGTGTTGGGGGTTGCTGGGTGTTGTAGCCATAAGCCTGAGGCGGCGGTTGCGGCGCCCCGTAGCCCGGCTGTGGCGGTTGTGGGGCGCCGTAGCCATAGGGTTGCGGGGGCTGCGGCGGGGGCGCGCCATAGCCATATGCTTGCGGGGGCGGCGGTTGCGGGGCGCCATAGCCGTAGGCCGGCGGCGCGGGCGGGGTCTCGGGTTGCGGGGGCGGGGCCGGCGCCGGGGTGACCACGCCCGCTGTGCCCCAGACATCGGCGACGAGCGCCGTACCACACCGGGCACAGAACAACTCCCCCGGGTTGTTTTGCGTCCCACACTTTGGACACGTGACCATACTAAAGTGCTCCTCTCTGCGCTCGCCCAGGAATCCGGTAGGGGACCCGCGGCGGCCGGGTTAGCCGGCCAGGATCGCGGCCAGGGCCGCCGGCTCCACATTACCACCTGTAATAAATAGCACACTGCGGCGATTGGTTACGTCCAGCTGCCCGCTGAGCACGGCGGCCAACGTCACCGCGCCCGAGGGCTCCGCCACCAGGTGGGCGTGCCGCGCCAGGTAGCGCACCGCGTCCAGGATGGCCAGCTCGCCGACGGTCACCATCGCGTCGACATGGCGCCCGATCACTTGCCAGGGCCGGGCGCCGATCGCCTGGGTGCGCAGGCCATCGGCCACGGTGCGGCCGGTCTCCGCCCCCGGCCACTGCACCACCCGCCCCGCCTGGAACGAAGCCGTCGCGTCCGCCGCCAGCTCCGGCTCCACACCGACGATTTGCGCCTGCGGGCGCAGCGCCTTGAGCGCGGTCGCGTTGCCGCTGAGCAGGCCCCCGCCGCCACACGGCAGGACCAGCAGATCGACGTCGGGCAGATCCTCCAGCACCTCCAGGGTGGCGGTGCCTTGCCCGGCCATGATCAGCGGGTCATCATACGGCGGGACCAGCACATAGCCGTGCTCCTGCTGCAGCGCCTCGGCCAGCTGGCGACGCGCTTCCGACCCGGGCGCGCAAAGCACCACCTCGGCGCCCCAGTCGCGGGTGGCCGCCAGCTTGACCGGCGGCGCGTCTTCGGGCATGACGATCGTGGCCCGGATGCCCAGCAGCTGGGCGGCGCAGGCCACGCCCTGGGCATGGTTGCCGCTGGAATAGGCGATCACGCCGCGGGCGCGGTCCTCGGCACTCAGTGCGGCAAGTTTGTTGTAGGCGCCGCGGATTTTGAACGAGCCGGTCAGCTGCAGGGTCTCCGCCTTGAGCCAGAGGGACGCCGTGGCCGGGATGCCCGGCCCGCGCAGGCGCAGTAAGGGGGTATGCACAACCACCCCACGCACCCGGGCCTGCGCGCGGCGGACGTCGTCCACGGTGATCGGCAGATCGCGCCCCCCGTCGACGGAGGCGGCTGGCG
>DATGEF010000548.1:0-4260 GCA_035310405.1 Chloroflexia bacterium
CGGCGCCGCGGCCGGCGGCGCGCTCGGCGGCGCCAGCGGCGAGCTGATCCAGGATGCGACCGAAGAAATTATCGAGGAACGCGCGCTGGCCGACGAGATCGGCCGCCGCGAGGAGGGCCCCGCCATGACCAATCCGAATCCCCCCGCGCCGGACCCGGCCGCCCCGCCGGCCGCGGACCGGGAAGTCGACCCGGGTGCCGCGCCGGGCGTGAGCGACGCCGGCAGCCACGGCCACCTGATGGGCGCCGGCCTGGCGGGCGTGGGCACCGGCACGAGTATCGGCGCCAGCCGGGGCAACACCGGCCCAGGCACCGGCAGCGACGCGCTGGAACAGCACTACGGGTCGGAGCCCCCGCCCCGCAGCGCAGCCGCGGTCCCGCCGGCCGACCCGGCCGAGCCCCCGATCCCCACCGCGGCCACCGGCACCTCCGAGAGCCTGACCGATCACCGCGGGCGCGGCGACGACGACATCCCGGCTGAGACGGAGTTGCCCTGACATAAGGGATGTGATAATTCCAGATCTTGGCAGGCCCTAGCGGCATAAATCGCACCTACTAAAGGAAAGGACGGGGGTATGGCGAAGCTCGTGTTCGGCATGAACCAGTCCCTGGACGGCTACGTCGACCATCTGGCGTTTGCGCCCAGCCCCACGCTCTTCCGCCACTTCATCGCGGAAGCGCAGGGGCAGGCGGGCAGTGTGTACGGTCGCCGCATGTATGAGGTCATGCGCTACTGGGACGACGATCAGCCGGAATGGGATGCCGCGGAACACGCCTTCGCGGCGGCGTGGCGGAAGCAGCCGAAATGGGTCGTCTCGCGCTCGTTGCCGGCGGTCGGCCCCAACGCCCGGCTGGTTGCGGATGATCTGGAGGGCGCGATCCGCGCGCTGAAGGCCGAGCACGACGGGGAGATCGAAGTGGCGGGCCCGGCCCTGGCACACAGCCTCACCGCACTGGGCCTGATCGATGAATATCGCATCTACCTGCACCCCGTCGTGCTGGGGCACGGCACGCCCTATTTCGCCGGACCCCGGCCGCCGCTCCGCCTGATGGCTCATGATCGGATGGGCGAGGATGTGATCCGGTTGACCTACGTTCCTGTTTAGCGGAACGCTTGTGCAACCAGAGACCAGATCGCCGCAAAAGGCACCGTTTTTGGCGGAAAGGAAGGATCATGACCAAACATCGCATCTATACCACGAGCGTGGCCAGTGTCTATCCCCATTACGTGGCGAAGGCGGAGAAAAAAGGCCGGACGCAAGCCGAAGTGGATGCCATTCTGCGGTGGTTGACCGGATACAGCGCGGAAGAGCTGGCGGCGCAGCTGGCAAACCAGATCGACTTTGAGACCTTTTTCGCCCAGGCGCCGCACCTGAATCCGGCGCGGGCGGGGATTACCGGCGTCGTGTGTGGGGTGCGGCTGGAAGAGATCGCCGAACCCACGATGCGCGAAATTCGCTACCTGGACAAATTGATCGATGAGTTAGCCAAGGGCCGAGCGATGGAGAAAATTTTGCGGACGGACCCTGCCGCCGTCGGCTAACTACACGCCAGCAGTGATGGATAATTAGATTGACCGCCAGCAGATTGGCATCTTTGGTCAAAGTAACCGGGCTATTATCGCCGCCGCCGCCGGCCGGTTTCACAGTCCAGGTGCCGGAGGCGTCCTTGGTGTAGATCTGATCCCCGTTCCGCAGTAGCTCCGTCGGCGCGTTGGCGACGGTGCCCGTGGCATAGGCTTTGTCGGGGGCAACGAAGTCCCCGGCGAGGCTCAAGGTCTGGGTGGCACGGACGTCGCCACTCTCGATTACGGTGTAGTGATAGCTCTTGAGGCCCGTGGTGACCGTGATCGACTGCTGGATCAAATCGATCTCGGCCGCGGTGGCCGGGCGGGGGGCAGGCGTGGCGGTGGGCACCGGCGTGGCGGTGGATGGAAACCGGCGGTCGTCAAGCGCGCCAACGCAGATCAGATCGGGGCGCTCCCCGCTTCTTTGCCCGGTTTCCTCCCCGCTTTGCGCGGGCTCAATGACCCCGCTCGCGAATGCCCGCCAGCGGGTTCGCGCCGCCCAGGGGCGACGCCCGCGCCAGCCCGTACCCTGGTCGCACCAGCGCGCCTGGCCGATGAGGCCCGGGCGGGCAGCCAGCAGCGCCCCGGCGGGACCTCGGTAGGGGGGAGGCGGGCTTATCCGCTCCCCATCACACAGATACCAGTGGGCAGCGCGCAGCGTGTATCCTTGACAAATTGGGCGCGATCGGGTATTTCTATCAATAGAAATTGATGCAGATTATCTTGAGTTAACCGATCCGCAAGGAGAACCCATGACTCCTGCCGCTGTATTAGACCCGCCCGCGCCGGGGGTGGTCGCCTTTTTCAAGGTGTTGGCCGACGAAACGCGCCTGGCGATCCTACGCTTGCTCACCTTGACCGACCTGCGGGCCGGCGAGCTGGTGGCGGCGCTGGGCCTGCCCCAGAATGGGGTCTCCTACCATCTCAAGCACCTGCGCGCGCTCGGCCTGCTGCGTGAACACCGCAGCCAGGCCGATGCCCGCGATATCTATTACACGCTGGCCTGGGAGCGACTGGCCGCTCTGTACGCGGCGGCCGGGGCGGTGCTACACTTGAGCGCCGGTTCCTTTCGGGTCACCCGGGAGGATGCGCGCCCATTGCGGGTGCTGGTGCTTTGCACCCACAATAGCGCGCGCTCCCAACTGGCCGAAGGGCTGCTGCGCCACCTGGGGGGGGCGGCGGTCGCGGTGGTCAGCGCGGGCACCCGGCCCGCCGCCCACGTCCACCCAGATGTGCTGGCCGTGCTCGCCCGCGCCGGGATTCCGACGGGTCCCCTGCATCCCAAAGCCGTCGATCCCTTCCTGGCCCAGACCTTTGATGCCGTCATTACCGTCTGCGACCGCAGCCGGGAACAATGCCCGGCCTTCCCCGGCGCGCCCCGGCCGATCCATTGGAGCTTTCCCGATCCGCTGGAGATCGACGACGCGGCGGCACGGCGGGACCTGTTGGAAGCTATGTATCACGACCTGCGGATCCGGATTCCGTATTTCTTAGGCGGGGTGCTGCCGGGAGAGCCGGCCGGCGGCCCGCGCGCGGCCGGGGCGCGCGCGGGGGGGCCGGGCACCCGATGAGGCCCCGCAACACCCTGCTCCAGCGGGCGGCGGCGGAGCTGGTGGGCACCTATGCACTGGTGACGGCGGGCTGCGGGGCGATCATGGTGGACGCGACCACTCACACCCTGACCCATGTCGGGGTGGCGGCCACCTTCGGGCTGATTATCCTGGTGATGATCGCGGCCACCGGCCATATCTCCGGGGCGCACTTCAACCCGGCGGTCAGCGTGGCCTTTGCCCTGGCCCGCCATTTCCCCTGGCGCGAGGTGCCGGCATATGTGGCGGGCCAGGGGCTGGGCGCGGTCGGCGGCGCGCTCACGCTCCAGGTGCTCCTGGGGCCGGTCGCTCACCTGGGCGCGACCCTGCCGGCGACCGGGGCCGGCCAGGCGTTCGGCGTGGAGATCTTGCTCACGGCGGTGCTGATGTTCGTGATCACCGCCGTGGCGACGGATACGCGGGCGGTGGGCGAGTTGGCGGCGGTGGCGATCGGGGCGACGGTGGCGCTGGATGCCCTGTGGGGGGGCCCGCTCAGTGGGGCCTCGATGAACCCGGCGCGGTCCTTCGGGCCGGCACTGGTGGCCGGGATCTGGCAGGATCAGTGGGTCTACGCGCTGGGGCCACTCCTGGGGGCGGCTATCGGCGCTCTGGCCTACCAGGCCCTCCGCGCGCCGGGGGCGGAGCCGGGAGGGAACAGGTAACCATCGGTGGAGAGTCTGGGGCCGGGCGCGCTGGTCGCGTCCGCTGCGCGTTCGTAAGGAAGGAGAGGGAATGCCGCCGATCGTGATCTTTGGGGATATTCATGCCAACCTGCCGGCGTTAGAAGCGGTGATGGCGGACATGGCCCGCTGGGGCCCGGCTCCGCGCTACTGCCTGGGAGATCTGGTGGGCTACGGGGTTCACCCCAACGAAGTTGTCGCCTGGTTGCGCGAGGCGGGCACGCCGACGATTATGGGCAACTATGACCTGGGGGTCGGCCACACCAGCGACGACTGCGGCTGTGCCTACAAAGATGCGATCGCCGAGGCACTCGGCAGGCAGTCGATTGCCTGGAGCAACACCCACACGACGGCCGAGAACAAAGCCTACCTGCGGACCCTGGTCCCGGATATTCCCCTCCAGGTAGGCGCATGGCGAGTACGCC
>DATGEF010000549.1:0-8543 GCA_035310405.1 Chloroflexia bacterium
GCCATAGGCCGCCGCCAGCGTTGCGGTCAGCGTGGTAAAGCCAGCGAGGTCGGCGAGCAGCGCCGCGCCCGCCGCGCGGCGGGGCAGGGCCTGGCCGGTGGCGAGCGCCTGGCGCCGATCCATCGGCAAGAAGCTGCTCAGAATCTCGCTGACCGGCGGGGGCAGGGCCGGACCCGCCCTCACCATCTCATCGCGGCGGACGCCCCTCGTTGCAACGCGGCGCTCGGGGCGGCGGTGGTGTGGCGGCTTTCCTCTCCCATACCAGGTCTCGCTTTCCACGGATGCAGCCCGTTGCCGCAAGGCCGGGCCCTCTGTCGAGAGCCATTATAGGCGAGCCGGCGCCGAGCGTCAATAAGGGGCGGGCCCTGGCCGCCGCCCTGCCCCGGGCGACTCTCTCAGCACCCTGGCACACATCTTCTCCGAGCCGAGCCTGAGCGTCGAACAACGTGCTTGGATATCTTCAGATCGACGCAGTTATTGTATCCCACTATCTTTGCACTGTTGGGCAGTGGGTATCGGGGCTGGTCAGGGAGTCCAACGAATAGCAAGATAGTGTATTTTTATTAACAGAAAGCATAAGATTTGTCATTCTGAGCGCAGCGAAGAATCCGCTGGGGCGCGCGCCCGCGGCCTCAACGGGGTGATAGGGCGGCCACACACCGGCGGCGGCGGGGGTGCCGCGCCCGCCAACCCCGACCTGATCCGCGGGGCAACGGATTCTTCGCTGCGCCTGACAAGTTTTTTAATGTTTTTGCTAATGTTTATCCCTGAATACAGTTGTGGCAGTATGGCGGTCGGAAGCGATCGCTAAGCGATGCAAAGTGCAAAGATAGTGGTATCCGTAGCTAATGGGCAGCGGCCAAAGCCTTGTCCGCAAGATAGTTCAACCACATCATCTCGTAGTCCGCGTGGTCGTAGCGAATGTCCTTGTAATCCTCTTGATCCAGTGTTTGTAGAATATCATCGAAGTCTTCTTGATCTCGCAGAATAGAATTGAAATCCTCGTCGTTCTCCAGAATAACACCTGCCCCGTTAACACTAATAATGTCCTTGTCGGCAACACTAATCAGTCGATATGCTGGTACGCCCTCTGGTAGTACCGACTCTACGTTATCAAGGAGTGCGAAAAACCCTTGCATGAGCACATCGAGTTCTTTGCGAACGAGTGGTCGCAAGAGCTTGCGCTGTTCTGGCGTCCATGAAACGTCTCGGTAAGCGGAAAATACGCGATTCTTTATTTCCTTAGCTGCCTCTTCCAGGCGCTCATCAAGAATATCGAACAATACTCGCGCCGGGTCTGTGGATTCCATAAGCAAGTTCCTCTCCTCGTCCGTTATGCTATCCTGGCGGCGTTGGACTCGCATACGTCCCTCATATCTAGAACATCTGTACTACCTTGATTGTAGCACCGTCTCTCGCCGCTGTCAATCGCCCACCTAACACTCTGGCTATGTTATAATAAATCAGACACCGGAAGCTGGGCGGCGGATCCCTTTGCGCGAGGGCCGCGGCGCTCGCCTAGTTCGCGCGACAGAGCACGCGGAGAGGAACCACGATGGCTGTTGATCTGCCCACCCCGGGGCTGCGCATTGTTGCCGCGGACGATGATACAATCCTGAGCCTCGATCCGCTCCAGGGTCTATGGACCCTGGAGCAATATCTCCGGCTTACCGATCAAAGCCACCGGCTGCTCGAATTCACCGACGGCTGGCTGGAGGTATTGCCGATGCCCACCGACCAGCATCAGGTTATCTCGCGCTTTTTGCTCTTCGCTCTGTATACTCTTGTGCAACAGATCGGCGGCACGGTGTTGTATGCCCCCCTGCGGCTCCAGATCCGCCCGGGGAAATTTCGGGAGCCGGATCTCTTACTGGTGCGCAAGGCCCAGGATCCCCGGCGGCAAAACGCCTACTGGCTGGGCGCCGATCTGGTGGTCGAGATTGTCAGCCCCGACGACCCGGAGCGCGACACCCAGGTGAAGCGCGGCGACTATGCCGAGGCGGGCATCCCGGAATATTGGATCGTGAGTCCTGCCGAGGAAACCATCACCGTGCTACGGCTGGCGGGGGCCGAGTACACCCCGCATGGGGTGTTCCAGCGCGGCGAGATCGCGACCTCGACCTTGCTGGCCGGCTGCGCGATCGCCGTGAGCGACGTCTTCGATGCGCGCTGACGCCGGGCGCCGCGGCCCGTAGCACAGCGCCGCCGCGCCGGCGCAGGTTTGACAACCGCGGGCGGGATGTGATACAGTAATGAGTGCGCGGGAGGCAATCGCGCGCACCCGATATATCGCGGGAGCCCGGGAAACGGGCTGAGAGGTGGGTTGTCGCCCCACGACCGCTTGAACCTGATCTGGGTAATGCCAGCGAAGGGAGCTTAGCAGCATTATGGCTAGCTTTCAGAGGGCGCCCGGTCCAGCCGGCGCCCTTTTGTTACGCGTCGCCCCCCCGGCCGGGGCGATCGTGCTGCTGCTGCTGGCCTGGGAGGCGTACATCGACCTGGCCGGGGTGCCGCGCCGCATCCTGCCCGCCCCCTCCGCCGTCGGCGACGTCCTGCTCCGCGACGCGCCGATCCTGCTGGCCAACGCCTGGGTCACCGGCGTGGAGACGGTGCTCGGCTTCGCGGCGGCCATGGGCGTCGGGCTCGGCTGCGCCATGATCATCGACCGCAGCGCGCTGCTGCAGCGGGCGATCTACCCCTTGCTGGTGGCCTCCCAGACGATCCCCAGTATCGCCTATGCGCCGCTGCTGATCATCTGGTTCGGCTACGAGATCTTGCCCAAGGTGCTCGTCGTGCTGGTTTACTGCTTCTTCCCGATCGTCGTCGCCGCGCTCGACGGCTTCCGGGCCACCGACCCCGAGCTGATCCGCCTGTTCCGCACTTTCGGCGCCAGCGGCCGGCAGATCTTCGCCAAAGTGCGCTTCCCCAATGCCCTGCCCGCTATCTTCTCCGGCACCCGCATCGCCATCACCTACAGCGTGACCGGCGCCGTGGTCGGCGAGTATGTCGGGGCCTCCGAGGGGCTCGGCATCTATATCCAGCGCGTGAAAAACAGCTTCCAGGTGGACCGCGTGTTCGCCGCGATCCTGGTGATCGCCCTGCTCAGCGTGGGGCTGTTCGCCCTCGTCTCGCTGATCGAGCGCCTGGTCCTGCCCTGGCACTTCCGCGCCGAGACAACCCGTCCCACACGAAAGGAGCTGCAAGAATCATGAATCTGCAACGGTGCTGCGGCGGCAGCCTGCTGATCACCGCCCTCCTGCTGGCCGGCTGCGGCCAGGCGCCGCCCCCGACCCCCATCCCGGTCGCGACCGATACGCCGATCGCGACGACTATGCCGGCGACCGCGCCCACCACGGCCGCGGCCTCCCCGACGCCGGCCCCCGCCGCGGTCGCCACGGCAACTATGCCCTGGCCGACGGCCACGCTGCCGGCAGCCGCACCGAGCGCCACCCCGGCCCCGAGCGCGACCGGGATACCGGCGACCGCCACGGCCGGCGCCCTCACCAAAGTGACGCTGGCGCTCGACTGGACGCCGAACACCAACCATACGGGCTTCTATGTCGCCCAGCAAAAGGGCTGGTACCAGGCCCAGGGGATCGATCTGCAGATCCTGCCCTACTCCGATGCCGTGAGCCCGGACGCCCTGGTCGCCGCGGGCAAGGCCGACTTTGCGATCAGCTTCGTCGAGCAGGTCGTGATCGACCGGGTCACCGGGCTGCCGGTCAAGTCGGTCGCCGCGCTCATCCAGCACAACACCTCGGAGCTGGTCACGCTCAAAGACTCGGGCCTCGATCGCCCGGCCAAGCTCGAAGGCAAGCGCTATGCCGGCTTCGGCAGCCCCTATGAGGAGCCGGTCATCGCGGCCGTGATCAAGCACGACGGCGGCAAGACCGGCCAGATCCAGAATATCACCACCAATACCGGCGGCCTCCAGGCCCTGGAAGCCAAGCAGGCCGATTTTGTCTGGATCTACAAAGGCTGGGAAGCCATCCAGGCCCGGCATGACAAAGTCGCCCTGAACGAGTTCCTGATCAAAGACTATGGCGTGCCCGACTACTACAGCCCGGTACTGATCACCGGCGAGTCGTTCCTGCAGGACAAACGCGATCTCGGCAAGCGCTTCCTGGCCGCCACGGCCCAGGGCTTCCAGTTCGCGATCGCCCACCCGGACGCGGCGGCCGACCTGCTGATCGCAGCCAACACGCCCGACACCTTCCCGGACAAGACCCTGGTGCACGAGAGTGCCCAGTACCTGGCGACGCAATACCAGGCCGAGGCCCCCGCCTGGGGGGTGCAGACGCTGCAGGCCTGGAGCGGCTATCCCCGCTTCATGGTTCAGACGGGCAAGCTGGAGGACGCCAACCACAAGCCGGTGACCGCCGATCTCGACTACAGCGCGATGTTCAGCAACACGCTGCTCCCGGCCCCGTAGACGATGGCGTTCGCCGCCGATCCCGCCCTGGGCGTGCGCATTGCGGGTCTCGAAAAGAGCTTCCCCGGGCCGGGGGCGCCCCTCCCGGTGCTGGATGGGATCAGCCTGGATGTGGAGCCGGGCGCCTTCGTCAGCCTGCTCGGGCCGTCGGGCAGCGGCAAGTCGACCCTGCTCGGCATCCTGGCCGGGCTGGAGCCGGCGACGGCCGGGACGATCACCCTCTACGGGGCGGCCGGCCCGCTGGCGGGGCCGCGGCTGGGGCGGGTCGGCTATATGCCGCAGCGCGACCTGCTCTTGCCCTGGCGCACGGCCCTGGACAACGCCATTGCGGGGCTCGAAGTGCGCGGCGTGCCCCGGCGGATGGCCAGGGCACGGGCGCAGGCCCTCTTTGCCGAGTTCGGCCTGGATGGCTTTGCCGGCGCCTACCCGTCCGCGCTGTCCGGCGGCATGCGCCAGCGCGTCTCCTTCGCCCGCTCCGCCCTGGCCGCCCGCGGGCTCATGCTGCTCGACGAGCCGTTCGGCGCGTTGGACTCGCTGACCCGCGCCGCCATGCAGGAATGGCTGCTGGCGGTCTGGGCGCGGGTCGGCGCCACCATCATCCTGGTCACCCATGACGTCGACGAAGCCGTGCTGCTCTCCGACCGCGTCTATGTCCTCACCCCCCGCCCGGCGCGCATCGCCACCGTCACCCCGGTGCCCCTACCCCGGCCCCGCGCCCTCGACACCCTGACCAGCCCGGAGTTCAACGCCTGTAAGCGCGATTTGCTGGCCACCCTGCGGACCGCCGGCGGCTTGATGGACCCGCCCGTGGCCGGCGCCTCGGCCAGGCGGGCTTGATTTTGTGGCCGGGCAGTGCTATAGTCCGGCAGAGCGTGATGCAGCATTTAGCCCGCCCCAGGAGACCTCCTGATGAGCCTATCGGTGGAGCATGTCAGTAAAGCATTCAACGGCGTCCCAGCCGTGGATGACGTCAGCTTGCAGGTGCCGGCGGGCGCCATTTTTGGCTTCCTGGGCCCCAACGGGGCGGGCAAAACGACGACCATGCGCATGATCCTCAATATCTACCAGCCCGACCGCGGCACCATCACCTGGAACGGCCAACCCGCGGCCAGCGTGCCGCGCCAGGCCTGGGGCTACCTGCCCGAAGAGCGCGGCCTCTACCCCAAGATGCGGGTGGCCGAGCAGCTCTTGTTCCTGGCCCGCCTCTATGGCCGCCCCCGCGCGGCAGTGCAGCGCGATATCGACTACTGGCTGGAGCGCTTGCAGATCACCCAGAACCGCACCAAACAGGTGGACGAGCTGAGCAGGGGCAACCAACAAAAGATCCAGTTTCTCGCCGCGATCTTGCACGACCCGGACATCCTGATCATGGATGAGCCGTTCAGCGGGCTGGACCCGGTCAACGAGCAGGTGCTGAAGGAGGCCCTGCTGGAGATCCACCGGCGGGGCAAGACCATCATCTTCTCCACCCACGAAATGAGCACCGTCGAAGAGATCTGTGAGGAGATCGCGATCATCAACCGGGGCCGGATCGTGGTGGCGGGCAACGTGCGCCAGATCAAACGGAGCGCCGGGCGCAAAGTCGTGCTGCTGGCGCTGGACAACGACTCCACGATTGCCTGGCTGGATGAGCTACCGGGGGTAACGGTGGCCCGGCGGGGGCTGGATTACGTGGAGTTGCACCTGAGCGCGCCGGCCACGCCCGCCGGGATCTTGCAGGCCGCGCTGAGCCGGGGCGGCGAAGTGACCCGCTTTCAGATCGCCGATCCCTCGCTCAACGACATCTTCATCGAGCGCGTCGGCGGCCTGCCCGCCGCCGGGCTCGGCTCCGCCGATGCCCCGCTGCGCGCGCCGGCGCCGGTCGGATGACGCCGCCGCGCCGGCGGTTGCATGAAAAGAAGGGTACACCATGGCCCCCCATACCCTGCCCAATATTAGCTTGATCGTGCAGCGCGAGTATCGCGCGCGGGTGCATAAACGGACGTTTTTGCTGGGGACCCTGGCCCTCGTGGTGCTGGCCCTCGCCGGCACCATTGCGCCGACCATTATCCAGCAGCTCGGTCAGGGCGACGCCCAAACGCAGGTGGCGGTGCTCAACCAGGCCGGGGCGGTCGCCGGGCAGGAGACGGCGGGGCTGGTCGCCTACCTGGACCAGAGCCTGAACGCCACCAGGCCGGGGGGCGCGGCGGGCGCAGCGAGCAGCACCCGGCCCGCGTTCGTGGTCACGGCGGCAGCGAGCGGCGCCGCCGTGACCACGCTGGAACAGCAGGTCAAAGCCCACACACTCGCCTCGCTGCTGGTGATCAGGCGCGGCGCGGACGGGGAGCTCACTTTCCAGTACACGACCAAGCGCGACGCCGACAGTGCCTCCGCCGCCCAGGTGCGCCAGACGCTTAATGCGCTGGCCGCCGCAGATCGCCTGCAACGCGCCGGCCTCAGCACGGCCCAGCAGCAACAGGCCTTTCGTCCCGCCCAGGTCACCATCACCAGCACCAGCAGCAACACGTTCAATAACGGCAAGAGCGATGCCGAGAACATTGCCAGCTACGCCATCACGACGGCGATGGTCGTGCTAATGTATACAATGATCATCATGTACGGGGGCTGGATCGCGGGGGGCGTGGTCGAGGAAAAAAGCTCACGGATCATGGAGATCATGATCAACGCGGCCACGCCGATGCAGCTGATGGCCGGCAAGATCCTGGGCGTGGGCGCGGCCGCGCTGACCCAGATGGGGGCGTTAGTAAGCGCGGGCATCCTGGGGTTCCTGCTGCAAGGCCCGATCAACCAGGCGCTGGTGGGCGGCGACGGGCCGCCCCCGATCAACATCACCGGCTCCGCGGTGCCGTTGCTGCTGTTCGCCCTGCTCTTTTTCCTGCTGGGCTTTGCGCTCTACAGCGCGCTCTACGCGGGACTGGGCTCGCTGGTCAGCCGGCCGGAAGAGGTGGGGCAGGCCGTGGGACCGCTGCAGCTCGTGCTCTTGCCGGCCTATCTCCTGGGCATCGCCGCGCTGTCGGCGATTAACGAGCCCTGGGTGCAGGCCCTCTCGTTCGTGCCCGTGTTTACGCCCACGCTGATGATCGCCCGCATCGGCGTGGGGCACGTATCGGCGCCCGAAATCCTGCTGGCCATTGGCCTGCTGCTGGTGAGTATTGGGGGCGCGGTGTTCCTGGCGGCGCGGCTTTATCGGAACGGCGTGCTACATTACGGCCAGCGCCTGGGGGTCTGGAGCGTGCTCCGCGGGCGCAACCCGTCCCGCCCCACGCCGCCCCTGCCGGGCGGGGGGCCCGGCGGATCGCTGCCCCAGGGACCCGCGGCTAAGGGCCTGTGATGTTATGGTTCGCCAGGCGCGCCGGACTGGGGGCGATGGGCGGGGGCGGGGGCGGGGTGATCGTACCGCGCAGGACCATGGCCAGCTTGGCCTGGAGCTTCTTCCAGGGGTAGGCGATATTGCCGCCGTTGTCGTCGCCGTACCCCGCGAAGCGGTTGCCGTAGGGGTCGTTGACAATCAAGTAGCCGTTCGCCGTGTAGCCGCGCGCCACCAGGATATGCCCCGAGCTCGTCAGGGCCGTGCCGAGCATGACCGGGTTGCCCTTGGCGATCTGCGCCGTAATTTCATTCCAGGAGACCGGGATATAGTCCGTGTCGATATTGTAGAGATTCAGCACATCGATCATCACTTCCCAGCGAGCGAGCGCGAGATTGCCGACGATCGTGCCGTAGAGGCCCTGCACGCGATGGCCCGCGGGATCGACGCCCGCCGCGGCAAAGGTCCGCCCTTTATAGGTAAAGGGCGCGATGACGTATTGGCCGTAGAGCCTACCGTCCTGCAGGTCCAGGGACCCGGGCTCTGCGCCCGCGGCCTGCAGGGGCAGCTGGTCTTCGGCGCTGAGCCGCGCCTGGCCCGCGGTGAAAGGCCAGGGCGTCAGGCGCCCATAATAGGCCAGGACCATGTCGACCGAGGTCGGGCCGCAGGCCCAGCTCCCGTTGAAGGCCACCCCCGTGTCCCAGACCTGGCTGATATAGGGCACCGGCAGGTCCTGGACGGGCTTGCCGGCTACGGGCGCCGTGCCGACATAGCGGGTGCGCACGATGGCACCGTTGGTCGTAT
>DATGEF010000550.1:0-4475 GCA_035310405.1 Chloroflexia bacterium
CGTAGGAGACGAAGTCGGCCTTGCCCTGCAAGCTCATCACCTTGGTGATGGCGGCGGTGAGGGTCGTCTTGCCATGGTCGACATGGCCGATAGTGCCCACGTTGATATGCGGCTTGGTGCGCTCGAATCGTTTCTTGCCCACGCTTACGGTTCTCCTTTGATTGAGTAGGCCGGCCCCGGAACGGCACCGGGCGGCCTGGGCCCACAAGCGAAGCCCCACGCTATCAGGAGATAGGTGGGGCCTGCTAGCTTGTTACGGAGCCCACGACCAGACTTGAACTGGTGACCCCGTTCTTACCAAGAACGTGCTCTACCAACTGAGCTACGTGGGCCCGGGTGGGCAGGGAAGGATTCGAACCTCCGTAGGGCGAAGCCCGACTGATTTACAGTCAGTTCCGATTGGCCACTCCGGCACCTGCCCGAGATATGGAGGGGAGCCGACGGTGGGACTCGAACCCGCAACAACCTGTTTACAAAACAGGAGCTCTGCCAATTGAGCTACGTCGGCACGAGGTTGGAAATTCCAGTCCGAAACCGCGACTTTCCCACACGCCGTTTTGCAGCGTGCATCGGATTATACTATATCGTTCCTGGCCTTGTCAAGCGCGCGGCGCTCGGTCTGGCGGGGCATTTCGCCGGGGCCATTAGACTCATGCTTTGGCCTGCCGCTGGCGCAGGGCCTCGTAGAGCACTACGGAGCCGGCGACGGCGGCGTTCAGCGACTCGATGCGACCGTGCATCGGCAGCGCGAGGGCGCCGTCGCAGCGCTTGCGGATGAGCGCCCCGACGCCGTGCCCCTCGGAGCCGACGACCAGCGCGAGCGCGCCGCTCAGGTCGGCGGCGGTATAGGGCTGGGCCGGGGCGTCGCCGGCCAGGGCATACGTCCAGACGTTCGCTGCCTTCAGCTCCTCGATGGTGCGGGCCAGGTTCGTCACCCGCGTGATGCGCAGATGTTCGACGGCGCCGGACGAGGCGTTACAGACGGCCGGAGTCACGCCGACGGCGTGGTGCTCGGGCATGACGATGCCCGTGACGCCGGTCGCTTCCGCGGTGCGCAGCAGCGTGCCGAAGTTCTGCGGATCTTGCAAGCTGTCGAGCACCAGCACGAGCGCCCGGGGCCCGGCCTGCGCGATCCGCTCCAGCATGTGGCTCCAGGCGAGGTAGTGGTATTCCGCCGCCACCGCGGCGACTCCCTGATGGTTCGCCCCATTCGTGAGGGTGTCAAGCCGCGCCCCGGTCACTCGTTCGACCGGCAGGGCCAATGTGTGCGCCAGGGCCACGATCTCGTCCAGAGGCGCCCGGCCGGCGAGGTTGACGGTACGCCGCTCGGCGCGCGTGGCCTGGACCGGGAGGGCGCGGGCCCGCGCGCCGGGGCGCGCCCCCGGCCGGCCCGCCTTCCCCGGCGGCGGGCCTTGGCCGCCGCGCCCCGGGGGGCTGGGGTGGGCGCCCCGGTAGGCGCCCGGCGCCGCCGGGGCGGCCGGCTCGGCGACGAGCACGCGCATCACTTTGCGGCCGGCGCGGAGTGCCTCGCGCACCGCATTGCGCCCGTAAAGCAGATCGGTCATCGCCGCCCGCCCGCCCACCTATGCATGGTCGCCCCCCGCTGGGCCGGCCTTCGCCGGCGCGGACCCGCCCTTGGCCGCGGCGGGGGCCGCCCCGTCCTTGCCCGTGGCCGCCGCCGGGGCGGCTGCGGGTTTGTCGTCGCCGGCCGCCGCCGTCCCGGCCTCGGCCGGCTTTTCCGTGGCCTTGCCGGTATCGGCGGCCGGCGCCGGCGCGCGGCTGTCGGTCTTATACCAGCCGGAGCCTTTGAAAATGACGCCCACAGCCTGGAAGACCCGGTACGTCACGCCACCACATTCCGGACAGACGCGTATCGTTTCGTCGTGAAAAGATTGCATACGCTCAAACCGTCGGTGACAGCTGCGGCATTCATATTCGTAAATCGGCATCGCTAATTCTCCCGTGCCCGTTCCCGGCGGGCCGTTGATCCCTGTTGCGTCCTGCCTGGTCGTGTTGGTCGTGCCAGAGCCCACAACTGTTGTGGCAAAGTCCGCGCGGCCATCGGCGGGTGCGGAACTTGTCATTCTGAACGCAGTGAAGAATCCGTCTTGGACTCAGGGAGACGGACTCTTCGCGGAGTTTACCCTTGAGCGCAGCGAAGGGCGCAGAGTGACACGATCTCGACTTGGCCACAGCCCTATGTCCGAGCGCAGGGCGCGTGATCTTTGATTACACCCTCTAATATTATACCCGATCTGTACAGCCCTACGGGCTGCCCAGGGTGATATAGACGATCTTGCTGATCTGGCCGCGCGTGGCATTGGCCCCGACGCGGAACGTGCCGTCGCTGTAGCCGCTGATCGCGCCGCGGTTGAACGCCGTCTCGACGAACGGGTAGAAGGGGTTGCTGGCCGGCACGTCGTTGAAGTGCGGCCCGCCGCTCGTGTTGATCGCCCAGCCCTGCGCGGCGACCACGATCTTGCTCAGCTGGCCACGCGTGACGTTGGCCCCCCAACGGAACGTGCCGTCGGCGTAGCCGCTGATCACGCCACGGTTGAAGGCCGTCTCGACGAACGGGTAGAAGGGGTTGCTGGCCGGCACGTCGCTGAAGTGCGGCCCGCCGCTCGTGTTGATCGCCCAGCCGCTGGCGCCGACGATGATCTTGCTGAACTGGCCGCGCGTGGTAGCGGCATACGGGCGGAACGTACCGTCGCCGTAGCCGCTGATCGCGCCGTGGCAGAACAGATAGCGCACCGCCGCGTAGAAGTAGTCGCTCGGCTGCACGTCGCTGAAGGTTATTGGGCAGGGCGTGGGGGTAGGCGTCACGGCACAGGCTGGCTCGCTGTATTGCTGGAAATTCGGGCTGTATTGCACGGCGTTCGCAAGAATGCCGCCGACGGTGTAGAACGCCCCCCCGACCGCCGCGCCGCCCGCCACGGCTTCCGCCTGCGGCATGGCCGTGAGGCTGCTCCAGGTATTCGCCACCGGGTTCCAGGCCACGACCCCGTCCACAACGCTCTGGCCGTTGGGGGTGCCGCCGGCGATCAGCCAGCGTCCGTTGTAGAAGTCGCCGGCGCCGGCATAGAGGGGCCCCGGCAGGTCGGCGATGGCCGCGTCATCCCAACTGTTCAGCGCCGGGTCGTAGCGGTAGGTCTTGTTGGTGACGACGCTGCCGGCCGCTGCCCCGCCCCCGCCGTAGAGGTAGCCGCCGTAGGCGAGCGCCAGCGGCCCATAGACCGCCTGCGGATAGTTGACCACGGGCGCCCAGATGTTGGTCGCGACGTTGTAGACCTCCACCGAGCTGGTGGGGGGATAAGTGTTGGGGATGGTGGCCCCGGCGACGCGGTAGATCTTGCCCCCCAGGTAGGCCGCCGCCTGTAACATGGTGGCCACGCTGGCCGGGGTCAGGGCGGTGTAGGTATTGGTCGCCGGGTTATAGCGGTACAGGGTGTTCGTGGCGCTGGTGTTGTCGGGGTTGCCGCCGTTCAGGATGTAGATATACGTGCCGTCGCTCACCGCGCTGGCGCCCCAGCGCGCCGCGGGCAGGGGGGCGAGGGCGGACCAGGCGGCGGCCGCGGGGTCATACTTGTAGGCACTCGCGGTGATCGTGACCGTGCCGGTGGTCGTGATGAGCCCGCCGAAGCTGTAGAGGGCGCCGCCCTGCCCGACCACCGCGGCGCCGGCCACGGGCACCGGGTAGGGCGCCGGCTGGCTCCAGCCGGCGCCGGCACAGGGCAGCGGGGCCTGGTAGGTCACCACCACATCGTCGACCCACCAGCCCGGGCCGCCGGTCGACGTATCGGTTCCCAGGCGCAGGCGGAAGCGCAGATTCTGGCCCTTGTAGGGCAAGAGGTTGACCTGCACCTGCTGGAAGACCCCGCCGCTATCGCCGCCCCAGGCCGGGCGCCCCGCTAACGGGTTCTGGTGTAGGCTGGAGATCGTCGCGTTGTAGCCGCCGGCCGTGATGTTCGGGCCGGCGTCGGCCCAGCTCGCCCCCTGGTCGGTCGAGATCTCCAGCACGCCGCCATCGTAGTAAGAGCTGCCGCTCGTCTCGAAGCCGTAGCGCTGCCAGAAGCTCAACGCGGCGCTGGTGGCCCCGGCGGGCAGGGCCAGCGAGCTAGTTAAGACCAACTGCTGGTCGGCCACATTCGCCACGTCCGGGGCAAAGGCGGCGTAGAGCCCGGAATGGGTATAGGTCATCACCGCTGTCCAGCCGCAGCCGCCGGGCACGCAGGTGGGCACCGCGGCGGCGAAATCGCTGAGGGTGCCGCTCTCGAAGCTCTCCTGGACGGCGGCGATCGCGCCGGCGGGGCCGGGGCCCTTGGGCACGGGTCGGCCGGGGGCCGGCGCGGTGGGGCCCCCGCCGGGCCGGAGCGGGCCGGGGCCCAGGGGATGGTTCGGTCCGGCCAGCGCCGCGCCGCCGAGCACGAGCAGGCCCAGCAGGGCGCAGAATCCGGGCAGCCAGAAACGCGAGG
>DATGEF010000551.1:0-5747 GCA_035310405.1 Chloroflexia bacterium
AGACCGGCAGCCCCGCCGCGAGGATCGTGGCGACGGGCCGGCCCTGGAACTTATAGGACAGGCCCAGGTCGCCCCGCAGCAGCCCGCCCAGGTAGTCGAGATATTGTTGCAGCAGCGGCTTGTCCAGGCCATACTGGTGCATCAGCGCGGCATAGCGCACGGGGTCCCGCCGGTTGCCCAGCATCTGCTCGATCGGGTTGCCGGGCGCCAGGTGGGCGATCAGAAAGGTCAGCAAGGTGAGGCTGAAGAGCACGAAGAGGCTGCTCCCCAACCGGCGGATGAGAAAGCGCGGCATCGCGGTCCTTACGGCTTGTTGGTGACCTTCGTCCAGTCGTCGGCGATGAGCCCCTGCGCCGTGAACACCAGGCCATGGACGCTGGCCTTGAGCAAGAGGTTGCCGTTGGTGTTATAGAGCGGCAGCCAGCCCACCTCGTCCACCGCGATCTGCTCAGCCTGGTGATAGAGATCCATGCGCTTGACCGGGTCTTTTTCGACGTCGGCCTGCTCGGTCAGCTTATCGAACGTCGGGTTGCTGTAGTGCCCGTTGTTGTTGCCCACCCCCGTGTGCAGCTGTTGGCTCAGGAAATTCTGCGGATCCGGATAGTCCGCCCCCCAGACGCTGATATAGAGCTGCAGCGTGCTGGTCTCGGGGTTATTGGCCATGGCCGTCAGGTCGTCGTTGAACTTGGCTTGCTCTTCCCCCTGGACCTGGACCGTGATCCCCAGGTTCTGCTTCCACATCTGTTGCAGGGTGGTCGCGACCTTGTCGAAGTCCGATTGGCCGGTGGTGTAGGCGATGCTGAGCTTCGGCAGGGCGGCGCCGGCGGGGAAGCCCGCGACGGCCAGCTGCTGTTGGGCCGCGCCCGGGTCGAACCGGAGGGGCTTGAGGCCCGGGAAGTAGCCGGGCATCCCGGGCGGCACGAGGTGGTCGGTCGCCACGGCGCCGCCGCCGAGGATCTTGCTCGCGAGCGTCTGCTTGTCCACGGCCTGGGCGAGGGCCTGGCGCAGCTTGACGTTGTCGAGCGGGCTCTTTTTATTGTTGAATCCCACATAGGCGTCGAAGAACTGCGGCTCTTGCTTGAAGTCGGGATCGTTCGCCGCCTGGGTGGCCAGCGTATTGGGAAACTGTTGCGCGCCCATTATGTCCAGCCCCCCGGTGCGGTAGAGGTCGTAGGCCGTCTTGGGGTCCTGGATGAAGGGCATATCGATGCCATCCAGCGCCACTGCGCCCCGCCAATAATAGGGGTTGGGCTCCAGCAGCAGCCGCTCGTTATGTTTCCACTCCTTCAGCTTAAAGGGCCCGGTGCCCCAGGCGTGATTGACCCAGTCTTTGCCATACTGGTCGACCAGCTTTTTCGGGATGACGTCGGCGGCGGCGAAGGAGATCTGGTAGAGAAAGTAGACGCCGGGCGTGTCGATGTGGATTTGCAGCGTCTGCGGATCTTTGACCGTCACGCCGCTCAGGCCCCTGGTTTTGCCCGCATTCCAGTCGGGCGCGCCGGTGATATTGCTCAAGTAATAGCTGGCCGCGCCACTGCTGTTCTCTTTCGCCAGGGCGCGCTCGATCGACCAGCGGAAGTCTTCGGCGGTGACGGGGCTGCCGTCGGCCCAGAGCAGGCCCGGCCGGATGTGGAAGGTATAGGTCCGCCCGTCGTCGGAGATCTCCCAGCGCTCCGCGCCGGCCGGCTGGATGTTGAGTCGCGAGTCGAAGCGCACCAGGCCCTCGAAGATCAGGCCCATGGCCATGATGCTGTTGCTGGCGTTGGCCAGCGCCGGGTCGAGCGTGTCGAGGTCCTGGATGCCCTCGTTGGACCAGCGCAGAGTCCCGCCGCCGCCGGGGGCGGCGGTGGGGGTGGCCGGGAGGGCGGCCGGGGAGCCGGGGCCCGGGCCGGTCGCCGTCGGGGCTGGAGAGGGCCCGGCGGTGGGGGGGCTGCCGCTATCGCAGGCCGCGATCACCGGCAGGAGCAGGGCCACGAGCGCCAGGAATATACCGCCCCGCCGCGACTGAATCATGCACACGCGCATCGATAATCCCTCCCCTGGCTTGGTAGCAATGGTCTACCATTAGAGCGAGAATCCGAGGTGCTTTGGCTTTCTATCCGCGTTCAAATATCGCGTCGTGCGCATTTGCCGCAGGCCTTGCTTTTCTGTGGAAGATCGGGTATAATCAACACGTAGGATCGCAATTTGATTAACCCTCGTTTACAATCTCCCGAATCTCGTCTCCTCAGACTGGTTTTCGAGGATGTTCCCAGGGCATCAGCAGACCGTCCTCCAGCTAACAACCGTTGATTTATTTGTACAGAGGAGAATGAGATTTCCCATGGATAAGACCCTTGTGTGTCGCGATTGCGGCAGCAACTTCACGTTTACCGAAGGCGAGCAGACCTTCTATAGCAGCCGCGGCTACACCGAGCCCCAGCGGTGCCCGGATTGCCGCGCGGCCAAGAAAGCCGCGCGCGGGAACGACAGCTACAGCAGCAGCAGCAGCGGCTACAGCGATAGCGGCAGCAGCGGCGGCGGCTACGGGGGCGGCGGCGGCTATGGCCGCGAGCGCGCCCCGCGGCAGATGACCCAGGTGACTTGCTCGAATTGTGGCAAGGAGACCGAGGTCCCCTTCGTGCCGACCGGCGATCGCCCGGTCTACTGCTCCGACTGCTTCAGCCAGATGGGCGGCGGCAGCCGCAGCGGCGGCCGCAGCGGCGGCTCGCGCCGCTACTAAGCAGCTCGACGGCGCCGTCTCTGGCGCCCGTAATCCTGCACCAGCGAGGCCGGGGGATCTTCCCCCGGCCTCTTTGTGTGCGCCGCGGAGGTGGTGCTCACGCCACGCGCCGCGAGTCAGGGGATCACCACCTCGTAAATCAGGCACTTGAGGTAGTGGCTTTCTTCGTAGCCGGCCAGGATGGGATGGTCGACATTCTGGGCGCGCTCTTCGACGAGGCGGAGGCGGCGGCCCGCATCCAACGCGGCCTCGGCCACCACCGCCCGGAAGAGCGCGGGCGTCATATGGAAGGAACAGGAGCACGTCACCAGGAATCCGCCATCCGGGATCATGCGCAAGGCACGCAGGTTGATCTCTTTGTACCCGCGCAAAGCGCCGGCCACCGCGGCCCGGTTTTTGGCAAACGGGGGCGGGTCGAGGATGATCAGGTCAAAGCGGGCCCGCTCCCCGTTGAGGCGCTTGAGGACGTCAAAGGCGTTGCCCTCTTCGGTGGTCAGGCGGTCCTGCATGCCGTTCAGGCCGGCGTTCTCCCATGCCAGGGCCAACGCGTCCGTGGACGAATCGACGGCCACCACGCCGGCGGCCCCCCCGGCGACGGCATTGAGCGCGAAGCCCCCGACGTTGCAGAAGCAGTCCAGGACCCGCGCCCCCGCGCTGTAGGCCCGGATCGCCCGCCGGTTGGCCTGCTGGTCCAGATAGTAGCCGGTCTTTTGCCCGGTCGCCACGTCGATAGCCAGGCGCAGCCCATTTTCCTCGATCACCTGGTGCGGATCAGCCGCGCCCCAGAGAAACCCCGTGCGCAGCGGCAGGCCCTCCAGCGCGCGGATCGGCGCATCGTTGCGCTCGTAGATCCCCGCGGGCGCCAGCACCTCCTGCAGCGCCGTGACCACCGCCGGCTGCCAGCGGTCGATCCCCAGGGCCAGCGATTGCAGCACCAGCAGATCGCCGAACTTGTCCACGATCAGGCCGGGCAGGAAATCGGCCTCGCCGAACACCACCCGGCAGCAGCTGACGTCGGGCAGGAGGCGCTGGCGCTGGGCCCAGGCCCGCCGGATGCGCCGCGCGAAGAACGCGGCGTCCACCGGCTCTTCCCGCCGGGTCAGCACGCGGACGACGATCTGCGACTGGGGATTATAGTAGCCGCGGGCCAGGAAGGTGCCCCGGGTATCCAGCACGTCGACGGTATCGCCGGGCGCCGGGGCGCCGGCAATCTGCGCCACCTCGTTATTATAGATCCAGGGGTGCCCGGCCAGCAGCCGCTTCTGCCGGCCGGGCGCCAGCACCACCCGGGGATGCCCCGGCGCCTGACCCGCTTGCGTCACGTCTATCTCCCGCTCCCCGGCCCCGCGCCCTGATCCCTCAGCTGCGCAGCACCATCAGGCTGCCCGACTCGTACCGCCGCAGGCCCCGATAGAAGATCCCGATCCCGAGCGCCAGCCCGCCGGCCGCCACGCCGATCTCAAGCAGCAAGCCCGGCAGATCGAACTGGTGCAGCAGCGCGGTGGGCAGGTGGGCGATGAACCAGGCCGGCACTAGGCTACACATGATCACTTTGACCCAGCCGTGGAACAGGGGGCTCGGATAGGTCGACAGGCTGATCAGGCCATTAAAGAGCTGCTGGGTCAGCCCATCCGAGTTGCCGATCCAGAAGGCCAGTGAGCCCGCAGCGATCAGGAAGCCGAGAAAGACCGCGGTGCCGCAAAGGGCCAGGACGAGGAACAGCACGATCCGTTCCGGCGTGGGGTGCAGGAAGCCCAGGAAGATCCCCAACCCGAACAGGATATCGCCGAGCGCCGGCAGGTCCATCTTGCTGATCAGGACGTGGAGCAGCACGTTTTTCGGTAGCCCGAGATAGTAGTCGAGCTCGCCCTGTGCGATAATGCGCGCCAGCTGGGGAGCGTTGCCGAAGAAGCCGACGGCCACGCCGAAGCCGGCCGCCGTGATGGCCCACATCGTCAGCACGTCGTCGATGCGCCAGCCCTGGATCACCGGGAAACGTTGGAAAAAGAGGGTCCAGAAGATGATCCAGATGATGTCGTTCAACAGCATGCCGATCACCTGGCTGACCAGCGCGGCGCGGTATTCCAGGGCGATCTGCAGATTGGTTTTTACCGCATCCAGGAAAAAACGGGCATGGGCACGCATGGCTAACCTCCGTTGATCGTGACCCGGCGCGTGCCGGCGCGGAAGATCAGGCTGACCAGCCCTCCGAGCACCACCACGGTGACCCCCTGTTTCAGCAACATCTCCCAGAAGAATCCCGCGTCGAATTGCACGAGGCTCCGGGCGGGCCCGTAGATCATATAGCCAAAAGGCAGGGCCTGCACGATCGCGCGGGTCCAGTCGGGAAAGACGTCGAGCGGCAGTAAGGTGCCGCCGAGCAACAGGAGCACCCGGCTGTAGATAAAGACAAAGGCGAAAGTATCTTCGACCCAGAACGAGAGTAACCCGAGGAGGCACGTCGCCAGGAAATCGATCGCCCAGCCGCCGGCCACCAGCAGCGCGGTGGCCCCGATCCCACCGCCACCGAAAGCGATCGGCCCCACCAGCAGCAGGCAAAGGCTGGTGCTGATCGCCAGGTTCAGGGCGAAGCGCACCACCCGCTCGCCGGTGTAGTCCGCGGCCAGGTACAGGATATAGCTGTACGGCTTGTTCAGCCGGTAGGCCAGGTCGCCCGACTTGACCTCCTGGTCGATCCGCGTGGCCAAGCGGGGCGCCGACAGCGTAATGGCTTCGGCAAAGGCAAAATACCAGATCATGGCCGTGATGCTGTACCCGCCAATCGTCGGCACATGCAGCACGCCATACGTCGTCTGCCACAGCTGCAGGAATACATAGATCAGCAGCACCAGGAAGCAGCTGCGCAAGATAACTTCCCCGGCGTAGGCCAGGTTGTTGGTCATGCTCATCGTCAGCACGGCACCGTATTTGCCCACGCGGGCCCCGAGCGACCCGCGCTCGCGTAATACGATCTCGCCCGGCTCACCGATCGCTGTGCCGGCCCGCTGCGCTGCTAGACTCATCA
>DATGEF010000552.1:0-4016 GCA_035310405.1 Chloroflexia bacterium
AGCTGCTGGGTGATCGTGCTGCCGCCGGCCAGGCCCTGCCCGCCCTGCAGATTCGTCCCCAGGGCCCGCAAGAGTCCCCAGCCGTCGACCCCGGGGTGGCTGTAAAAGTTCGCGTCCTCGGTAGAGATCGTCGCGTCCCGCAGGGCGCGGGGGACGGCGGCGAGCGGGAGGAGAGTGCGCTGGCCCAGCTGAGGGTCGACGAGGTCGTAGAGCAGGTGGCCGTTGCGGTCGAGGATGCGACTACTCTGGAAAGGCCCGGGGGCGGCCAGGCCGTCGACCGCCGGGAGATCGCCGAACAGCCAGGCGTAGCCCGCCGCGCCCAGGCTCAGGCAGCCGGCCAGCAGCGCCAGCAGCAGCCGCCGCCGCCCGGCGACGACAGTCGCGGCGACGCCCGACGTAGCCCGCCGGCGCCGACTGGCCCGGGAGGCCGGTTGGGCAGGTTGTGGTGCGGGATCTGGCATTTGTTTTACCAACGATTCGTGCCGTCGTTGGGTTGCGGCCCGAGTCGTATACTGTATGATACGACTCGGCGCCGCTCTTGTCGAGGGGGCGCCAGTTGGGTGGAGGGGCTGCTGCATTGTTTTGCGGCGGACGCCCGGCGGCTGAAGCCGCAGCAACAACGGGCGAAGCCCGCCTACGCGGGCTGACGGGCATGCCGACGGGGGCGGTGGGGGAGAAGGCTAAGGGGCGGTGTCATAAAGTCCAGGGGATCGCTGAATGATGTATTTTATTAGCATAAGATATAAGATTTGTCATTCTGAGCGCAGCGAAGAATCCGCTGAGGCGTGTAAACCGGTGCCCATGCCGATCAACCTAAGCGCCGGGGCAGCAAGAGACAACGTGCAACGACCAGCACCCATCACCCCGTCGGGATAACTGTCAGCCCGCGTAGGCGGGCTTCGCCCGGCGTTGCCGCGGCTTCAGCCGCCGGGCGTCCGCGCCATGGGTAGGCGTGGGAGCCCGACAGCGGGCGGTGGACGGATCGGCCGCCTGCCCTCGGCGACCGAGTACACCTGGCAGCGGATTCTTCGCTACGCTCAGAATGACATATTCTTTAATATCTTTGCTAATTATTTACATCGAAGCTTGATTAGTTGGACTCTATGCAAGCGGTGCCTTATCTAACAGACGGCGCGCCAAATATGTTATTATAAGCTTGCTCGTGTTCGCCGCGTGTATTGCTACTACGGAGACAGCCATGGTCGCCCCCCACCCGGAATCCCCGCCCTCCGCCGCCCGCCCCCCGCCCCTGGGCGCGCCGCTCGTGGCGGTGATCATGGGCAGCAAGTCAGACTGGGAGACGATGCGCCATGCCGATGAGGTGCTGACACAGTTTGGCGTGGCGCACGAGTGCCGGATCGTGTCGGCGCACCGCACCCCCGCCTGGCTGACCGAGTTTGCCGCGGGCGCCGAGGGGCGCGGCATCGAGGTGATCATTGCGGGGGCCGGGGGCGCCGCCCATCTGCCGGGTATGGCCGCGGCCGGCACCCTGCTCCCCGTGCTGGGGGTGCCGGTCGAGAGCCACGCGCTCAAGGGGCTGGATTCGCTGCTCGCCATCGTGCAGATGCCGGCCGGCATCCCCGTGGGGACCCTGGCGATCGGCAAGGCCGGGGCGACCAACGCGGCGCTGCTGGCGATCGCGATCCTGGCCGGGAGCCGGCCGGATCTGCGCGCGCAGCTGCGGCAGTTCCGCGCGGAACAGACGGCCCGCGTGCTGGCGGATTCCCTGCCATGACCCCGATTCTCCCTGGCGCCACGATCGGGGTGCTCGGCAGCGGGCAGCTGGGCCGCATGCTGGCCCTGGCCGCGCGCCGCCTGGGGTATCGGGTGCATACCCTTTCGCCGGACCACGATACGCCGACCGGCCAGGTCGCCGACCTGGAAGTCAATGCGGCCTATAGCGATCTGGACGCGGTGCGGGCCTTTGCGCGGGGCGTCCAGGTGGTCACGTTCGAGTTCGAGAATGTGCCCGCGTTGGCGGCGGCCGCGGCGGCCGAGATCGTCCCGGTGCGGCCCCACGGCGCGGTGTTGGCGACGACGCAGCACCGGCTGCGGGAGAAGACCTTTCTCGTGCAGGCGGGCTTGCCGGTGACCCCGTTCCGCACGATCCAGACGTTGGCCGATTTGCAGACCGGCCTGCAAGAGTTGGGCTACCCGGCCGTGTTGAAAACGGCGGGCTTCGGCTACGACGGCAAAGGCCAGGTGAAAATTATGCAGCCCGCCGAGGCCGCGCCGGCGTATGGCAAGCTGGGCGAGGGGGACGCAGTGCTCGAAGCGTTCGTCGACTTCGCCTGCGAGGTATCGGTCGTGGCGGCCCGCGGCCTGGACGGCGCCTTTGCCCACTACGGCGTGATCGAGAACACCCACCGTAACCACATCCTGGACCTGTCGCTGGCCCCGGCCCGGATCTCGCCGGCCCTGGCCGGCGAGGCGGTGACCCTGGCGCGGGCGGTGCTGGAACAGCTCGACGTCGTCGGGGTGCTTTGTGTCGAGTTCTTCGTGACGCAGGCGGGCCGACTCTTGATCAACGAGCTGGCGCCGCGCCCGCACAACTCCGGTCATCTGACGATTGACGCCTGCCTGACGGGGCAGTTCGAGCAGCAGCTACGGGCCGTCTGTGGCCTGCCGCTGGGCGCGACCACCCTGCTGCGGCCCGCGGCCATGGCCAATTTGCTCGGCGACCTCTGGCAGCACGGGCCCCCGGCCTGGGCGGCAGCCTGCGCTTTCGACGACGTGAAGCTCCACCTGTACGGCAAGCACACCCCGCGCCTGGGGCGCAAGATGGGGCACCTGACGGCGCTGGCCGCCACGCCGGAGGCCGCCGCGCAGCGGGTGCTCGCCGCCCGGGCGGCCCTGGCGCCGCCACCCTGATATTTGCGGGCCGCTACCTGGTGGTCGGCGACCCCAAGAGGCCTGTTATGGTGACCACTCCGGCGGCCCCGGCGACCGCAGTGCTGCTGGCCCTCTGTGCGCGGGCGACGGGCCACCCGATCCAGTACGCGCGCCTGGCCGATGTCGCCGGGCAGGTAACGAGCTGGGAGGGGCTGCCGGCGCAGGCGGAGGCCCACGGCCTGGCGCCCCTGCTCTATACCCACCTCCAGGCGGCGGCCATCCCTCTCCCCGCGGCCATCCAGCAGGAGCTACAGGGCTACTACCTGCAGCACGCCCACGCCGCGCGCGTACGCACGGCCGTGCTGGGCGAGATCTTGCGGGCCTTGGCCGCGGCGGGGATCGATGTGCTGGTGCTGAAGGGCGCTGCCCTGGCGTACCTGGTTTACCCGCAGCCCGCCTGCCGCCCCATGCGCGACCTTGACCTGCTGGTGCCGGCCGCCGATGCGCCGCGCGCGCAGGCGCTGCTGACGGGGCTGGGATTCGCGCCCGCGCCGGCGGCCGGGCAGGAGCCGGACCACCACCATCTGGCGGCGATCCAGCGCACCGCCGCCGGGCAGCCGATCAGCGTCGAGGTGCATCACCGGCTCGATCTGCACGAGCCGGGCGACCCGCCGCACCCGTTCGCAGAATTTGCCCCGGCGGCGCAAGCTTTCACGGCCGGCGAGGTCGCCACCCGCACGCTGGGCCGCGAGGCGCTGCTCTGGCACGTCTACCGCCATGCCCTGTGTCTGCCGCTGACCTATGAGCCGCTGCGGCTGATCTGGCTGGCCGACCTGGTGAGCCTGGTGGAGGCGGGGGCCGGCACGCTCGACTGGGCGCAGCTGCGGCGGATCGCCCCGGCCCTGGTCCGGCTGCTGCCGCGGCTCGACGCCTTGAGCCCCTGGACGCCGCCGGTGGCGGCGCGGCTGCGCGAGGAGGCGGCCGCCCTGCCGCCGGACCGGACGCCGCCGCCCAGCCTCCCGATCGCGATCGAGCTGCAGCGCCGGGGCGATCTGCTCGCCGACGCGGCCAGCCAGGAGGCCCACCTGCGGGTCGAGGTGGCCACCGCCCGCGCCTTGCTGGACGCACAGGATGCGGCGCTGGGCCAGCAGCGGGCGGAGCTGGAGACGCGGGCCGTCTACATC
>DATGEF010000553.1:0-3273 GCA_035310405.1 Chloroflexia bacterium
CGGATTCTCCTGATGCTGTAGCAAATAGGGACTTGTTTCCTGGGCCAGACGATTGGGCATAAGCGCTCCTCTCCCATAAAGCCGAGAACCGCGAACCGGCGGAGGGGCCAAGTGGTTAGCGGAACTCCCGCAAGGAGCATGCCAGGAAGGAGCAGGCCAGGCTCTTGTATTGGGCGGGGACTCGTGGTATGATAAATTGGGATGGTTTATCAACTAGATAAACCCACCAGGAGGAGGGCGCACCGATGTGGAAGCTTCGTCTCTTGGCACGACGCAAGCTGCCGGCACAAGGCTTGATGGAGTATGCCTGGATCTTCATGTTGATGTTCCTGGTCGTAATATTCCTGGTCAGCCTGACCGCGGACAAGATCATTAATATGTTCTCGGATATCGGCAGCACGATCACGCCCATGGGCGGACCCTGAAATCTTGGGAAGGAGGGCCGAGTGGGCGCCCCGCGAAAGGAGTGAGAGGAACGAGAGGAGGGCGCAATGAGAAAGCTGCGACTACTGGCACAGGAGAAGCAGCAAGCGCAGGGCCTGGTCGAGTACGGCTTGATCCTGGTCCTGGTCATGGTCGTCGTCGTCGTCGTCGTGGCGTTGACGGGTAACCAAATCAACAATCTATTTTCCACGGTCACCAGCGAGGTCCAGCGACTGATTCCGTAAAGGAGGCCCGCCGACAGAGAAACACCGCGCAGTACCGCCCCACAATCGCATACGCAGCGCACGGCCGTGCCAGCACTGACATCCATCCTTGCATTCTTTTTTCGCTTATGGTATAATCCTTTTACAAACACGCGGCCGTAGCTCAGCGGATTAGAGCGTTGGGTTGCGGACCCAAAGGTCGTAGGTTCGAGTCCTATCGGCCGCGCCAGAGCCGACCTGTTCAACGGGTCGGCTTTTGTTTGGAGAGGTGTCCGAGTGGTTGAAGGAGCTCGTCTCGAAAACGAGTGAGGTGAACAGCCTCCGTGGGTTCGAATCCCACCCTCTCCGCCGCACAGAAACATCGGGGCACATCTATATTCCCTGGGGAGAGGTCGCCTAGTCTGGCCTATGGCGCTCGCCTGGAAAGCGGGTACGGTGCAAGCCGTCGTGGGTTCGAATCCCACCCTCTCCGCCCTCGTCGGCTGTGGGCGAGCCCTCTCGAGGGCTCGCTTTTTTTTGCCCGCTATCGCCGGGGGGCGCGGTTTGCCGTCGGGCCCGCTCCGGCCGCACCAGTATCGCCGGGGGGCGCGGTCTGCCGTCGGTCCCGCCCCGGCCGCACCAGAAGGAGTCAGGAATGGATAATCCGCACGACATGGCCGGCGGCCAGGTGAGCCCCGAGGAGGCGATGCGCCAGCTGATCCAGCTGCGCCAACAGTTGGGCCAGGCCCGCTTCAGCACCGTCGCGCGCCAGATGGGCATGCCCGACGAGCTCCTCGACCATATTGAGCAAGCCGTGGCGGCGCCGGGCGGGGCCGAGGAGGCCGCCGCGCCGGCCGCCGGCAGTGGGCTGCTCGACGCCAGCGGCCGCCCGTTGGGGGGCGGCCCCAGTGGGCTGGTCGACGTCAGTGGCCGGCCGATCCAGAGCGCGCCCAGCCTGGATGGCGCCCGCTCCCTGAATGGGGCGGCGGCCGACGACGAGGACCTGGAAGAAGTCGACCTCGACGAGGAGTCCAGCCGGCGCATGTTCCAGGAGCTGGTCGGCGTGCGCATGATTATTGGCCCCGAAAATTTCGGCACGCTGGCCCAGCAGATGGGCATGCCCAGCGAGGCGAGCGAGATGGTCGAGACGGCCGCCGGGCAAGTCGAAGAGGAGATTACGACCCGCTATACGAACCAGGACGAGGCGATGACGGTGCGCCTGGTGAACGCCCGCATGATGATGGGCGCGGAACGCTTTGCCGATTTTGCCGGCCAGGTCGGCATGCCGAACGAGGTCATCGGCGAGGTGGAAACCATCGCCAGCCAGATCGAAGCGGGGGCGCCCGACGACGAGGACGACGACGACGACGACGACGAGGACGACGGGCCGTCGCTCGCCTGAGTACGCGCCCGGCCGGGACCGGCCGCGTTTGCTTGACAAGCCGGCCACCATCGAGTATCATTAGGCTAGTCGTGCTAAGCGGGGAGCTAGCGCTACCCTGAACCCGCAATGCGCTTTAGCGGGGCTGAATTCCCGATCGAGGTCCGGCTTTGTAGGACTGCTGGCGAAAAGTGGTGTTGAAGGTTGGGTCCTACGCGGCAGAACACTATGAATCCTGTCAGGACCGGAAGGTAGCAGCAGTAAATAGACCGTTCTGGGTGCCGTAGGAGTGCCTGGCTGGAGCTAACTGGCGGTAGTAAGCTGGAAGGTTGTGATCGACAAAGGGTGCACGATCTGCAATCATTGAGGGTTGCCTGCGGGCAGCCCTCTTTTGCTACCCGCTCGGCGAAGGGGATCCGGCTATGGAGCCCACCCAAACACGCGCCCCGGCCCAACTGAACCCCCGCGCCGTCGCCGCCCATCTGAGCGCGGCCGCCTTGCAGGCCGCCGACCCGGCCGCGGCGGTGGCCGCGGCCCTGCAGTTCGAGGGGCCCCGCGACGGCGCCCCGGAGACCCTGCGGGTCGGCCCCTGGTACTTAGCCCTCGCCACCTATGAGCGCATCTTCGTGCTGGGCGCGGGCAAAGCGGGGGCCGCGATGGCCGGGGCCGCCGAAAGCCTGCTCGGCCACCACCCGGCCTGGCGGGGCGGGTTGGTGCTGGTCAAAGATCCGCCCCCGGCCCCCGGCCCGGCGACTATTGAGCTGCTGCAAGCCGGCCACCCCCTGCCGGATCGCCGGGGAGTCGCCGGGGCGCAGCGCCTCGCCGCCCTGGCACGGGCGGCCGGCCCTCAGGATCTGGTGCTCGTGTTGATCTCGGGCGGTGGGTCCGCCCTGCTGGCCGACCCGGTCCCGCCCCTCACGCTGGAGCAAGTCGGCGCGGTTACCGGCGCCTTGCTGCGGACGGGCGCCAGCATCGGCGAGCTGAACGCTGTCCGCAAGCACCTCGCCACCCTCAAAGGGGGCCGCCTGGCCGAGCGCGCCGCCCCGGCCACCGTCGTGGCCCTGGTGCTCAGCGACGTGGTCGGCAACCCGCTGGACGTGATCGCCTCCGGCCCCACCACCCCCGACCCGACCACGTATGCCGAGGCGCTGGACGTGCTGGATCGCTATCAACTGCGGAGCCAGGTGCCGGCGGCCGTCTGCCAGCACCTGGAGGCCGGGGCCGCTGGGACCCTCCCGGAAACCCCCAAGCCGGGCGCGGCTCTCT
>DATGEF010000554.1:0-7353 GCA_035310405.1 Chloroflexia bacterium
CTATCTGCTGTACCAGTTCTCCCCCCGCCTGGTGGCGCTGCAGAGCAGTGGGGTCGACAAGCTGCTGGCCGAGCTGAGCCGGGCCGGCCAGACCCCTCGGGTGGTCGACGAATCGCTGACCCCCGCGGGAGCATCCTGAGATGGCGGCGGTTGGCCGGCGCTTGCCGGCGCTGCTGAATACCTATTCCGCCACCGCCATCCGCCGCATGGTCGATAGCCGGCAACTGACGCTGCCGCCGGGCACCCGGAAATCGGCCGCGATCGAGGCCCTGGTGGACGACGCCCCCCGCCCGGCCAGCGTGGCGCGGATGGTGGCCTTGTTGAGCCCCGAGCAACGCGCCCTGCTCGCCCTGCTGATTCTCTATCCCGGCGAGGTGGCCCTCGACTATATCCGCACGGCGGCGGTGAGCGCGCAGCTGGTGCAGCGGGATGATCCCACGAGCCGCCATCCCTATTATTTCAGCTATTTGAACCGGCCCACGGCGGGCGACCCGGATAAGGTCCACAGCAAGCTCCTGGTGGATCTGGTGGCCGGGCTGAGCAGCCGGGGGCTGGCGCTGGCGAGCTCGGAGAGCGGCACGACGGGCACCCTCGAACTGGGCCTGTCGGATAATGTCTTGATCCCGGGCGAGGTGCGCCCCGCGCTGATCGCGCTGCTGGAGCCGGACTTGCCGGTGCTCGCCGAGGCGCCGGCGCCCCTCGGCGCCGGCGATGTGCGCGCCGTGCATCGCGCCCTCTTCTTGCTCTGGTCGACGGTGCGCAGTAAGCCCGTGGGGACCACCCAGGCCGGCTGGGTCCGCAAGAACGATGCCCGGCGGCTGGGCCAGGCCCTCGGGGTGGCGGATAAAACGACGAGCTTCGACGCGGAGCCGGACCTGCCCTACCTCTATTTCGTGCGCCGGCTGGCGGAGCGCCTGGGCCTGCTGCTGGCCGGCGAGGCCACGCTCGAAGCGGCGGGCCGCGACCGCCTACGGGATCTGCTGGCCCTCTCATGGCCGGAGCGGACTCTGCGCCTGATCCGCACCTGGATCGCGATCGCGGCGGCCGAGCTGGCGACGGAAGGAGTCGGCGGCGACTGGCGGGGCACCCGGATCATCCCCGAAGCCCAGGCCCGGCCCGCGATCGGGCGCGTCCTGGGCCTGCTGGCCGGGCTGCCGGACGCCTGGGTGCGGCTCGACGCGTTTGTGCGCTGGATCCGCCTGCACCATTTCGGCGTCTTGGTGCTGGCCGACGACTCCCCCCTGGCGGTCCATGACCTGGGCACCTCGCTCTACCGGTTGCCCTATGGCACGCTGCCGGGCCCCGATCCCTGGGCGATCGGCGATGGGGCCGTCATCCGGCGCCTGGTCGCGGAGCCGCTCGCCTGGCTCGGGATCGTCGAGTTGGCCGGGGCGCCGGGGCCCGCGCAGGCTTTCCGGCTGGCCGCGCCCGGCCGCGCCCTGCTGGCCGCGTTACAGGACCCGGCCCGGGAGGCCGATCTGCTGGCCCCGCTCGGCGTCGCGACGCCGGGCGGCCGCGTCGTGGTGCAGCCCAACTTCCAGGTGCTCGCCGTCGGCGATGTGCCTGACGAAACCTTATTCGCGCTCAGCGAGGTGGCTGAGCTGGTGCGCGCCGAGCAAGTGGTCGAGTTCAAGCTCACCCGCAACTCCGTCTATGCCGCCCAGCAGGCGGGGTGGACGCCGCTGGCGATCCTCGATCTGCTGCGCGGGGCCGGCGGCGGCCCGCTGGCCCAGAACGTCGAGCGGAGCATTCTGGACTGGGCCGCCGCGCACGAGCGGATCGTCTTCCGCCGCGACGCGACCCTGCTGGCCGCCGGCGACTCCGCCCTGCTCGACCGCCTGGCCGCCGACCCGGCGACGGCCCCCCTGCTGGGGGAGCGCCTATTGCCCACCCTGACCCTCATCCGCCCAGGCCCGGCCGGCCTCTACGCGACATTGGGCGACCTCGACCGCCGCTTGCTGGCGGCCGGCGAGCTGCCCGCGACGAGCGACTTCGAGCAAGATTCGCCGATCCCGTCTTTTCAGTTTGACGCGGCCGGCCGCGTGACCTGGAAAAGCCCGGTGCCCGATCTGCGGGTGCTCGGCCTGCTGGGATCGGTCGCCCGCCCCGGCCGCGACAGCATCCTGGCGCTGGACGAGCGCACCGTGCGGGCCACGGCCGCGGCCCGCCGCTGGAAGCCGGCGGATGTCGACGGCTTATTGGCGACGCTGGCCGCCTGGCACCAGGGCCCCTTGCCCGAGACCGTCACCCGCCAGATCAAGATCTGGGCCGGCTACCAGGGCCGGGCGCAGCTGCGCACGGTCACGCTGCTCACCGTCGACCGGCCGGAGCTGCTGGCCGATCTCCAGGCCGACCCCGGGCTGGCGGCGGTGCTCTTGCCGTTGCCCGCGACGGGCACCATCGCGCTCGTCCAGCCGCCGCCGCCCGGCGCCCCGGTTCGCCGCCGGGGCCGGCCCCCAGCGGATGGCGCGACCGAAGCGGCGGCCCCGTCCGGGCTAGATCTCGTGCGCCAGGCCCTCCTGGCCCAGGGCTTCACGCTCGACGAGGGGGATCCCGCATGAATATCGGCCGGGTGCTGGGCGGCGCGTTACGCCTCCTGCGGCAGCGGCGGGTGCTGGCCCTGGGCATGTTCCTGGCGCTGATCGGCCTGGTTTATGCCGCGATCCATATCGGCCTCCAGACCTACAACCCCCGCTACCTGACCGATCTCGGCGATACATTGTCCACCGATCTGCCGCCCGCCTTTCCGGCCTGGATCGGGGGGGCGGCGGTGCTCCTCGTGCTGGGGGGGCTGCTCGGCGAAGGCGGGCTGATCCTGGAGGCCGGTCGGCGGGTCGCCCGCGCCCCGGCCGCCGAGGGGCCGGCGCCCGCCCGCTCGGCGCTGGGCCGCCTACCCCAGCTCGTCCTGGCGGGGCTGCTCGTCTGGTGGCCAGTATTGGTCGGGGTGGGGCTGGCCCTCTCCCCTCTGCTCTACTGGCTGGCCAACGGCCAGGAGCAGTCGCAGGACTGGGGCCTGGCGATCCTGGGCAGTGGCTGTTGCGCCGGCCTCGTCTTCCTGGCCGGCTGGCTCTTGCTCTGGCCCCTCCAGCGCCTGGCCAACTGCGCGGTGCTGCTGGAAGGTCAGGCCCCGCGCGCGGCGGTGCGCACCGCCCGCCGCCTCTTCTTCGGCCAGTTCAGTGCGGTCTTCGGGCTCTGGGCGGCATTGCTGCTGCTCAACCTGGGCCTGCTGGTGCTGTCCGTCGTCCTGGCCGCGCTGGCTGCCGCCCTGGTGACCGGGCTCTGGACCCTGCTTACGGACCTGCCGGAACAGCCGGCGCTGATCCTGACCGGCGGCGTCGCCGTCCTGCTCGGCGGCGGCTTACTGATCTGGGACGGCGCGGTCACGGCCTTCAACCTCAACACCTGGGTGCTGGCCTACCTGGATCTGCGCGCGGGCGCCCTCATGCTGGCCGACCCCCAGGCCGCCCTGGGCACCACCCAGATCCTGGGCCGCCAGCGCCCCGCGGATTGGTAGCCGGTCCGCTACCCGGGCCCTCACACCTCATAGCCGACGATGGGTGCAAGCTGTTGCAGCACCAAGCGTTGCGGCAGGCGGCGCATGACGGCGTCGCGTACGCGGCAGAGCCCGGGATTGTCGACTTGGAGCAGCTTGCCGGCGCGCCAGGATGTGTTGACGACGGCGGTGGTGCGCGGGATGCGCGCGGTTTCATAGCGGCCCAAGGCGGCAGGGATGTCATCCCGAGCCTGGAGACAGCGGGCCAGGACTACCGCATCTTCGAGCGCCTGGCACGCACCCTGGCCGAGATTGGGCGTCATCGGGTGGGCAGCATCGCCCAGGAGGGTGACACGGCCGGCTGTCCAGCGCAAGATCGGCGGCCGGTCATAGAGATCGGTACGCAGGATCGCCGCCTCGGCCGTGGCGGCGACGATGGCGCGGATGGGCCCGTGCCAGCCGCCAAAGTGGGCCAGGACGGCGTGTCGCCCGCCCCGTGGCGCATCCTGCCCGCCCGCGGCAGCATTGAGCGCCGCAAACCAGTAGACCTGACTCGGCCCGATATGGACAAAGCCCATGTGCCCGCCCGGTCCCAGCGTGAGAAAGCCGCGTCCGGGTGGGAAGGCCGCATCCGGGACGTGGGTCACGCCGCGCCAGGCAGTATACCCGGCATAGCGTAAAGAGCTTATGCCGAACAACTGCTCGCGGACGACTGAGTGGATGCCGTCGGCCCCGATCAGCAGATCGCCCCGCACTTCTCGGCCATCGGCGAGTTGCACGCGCACCTCGTCGGCGTCTTGCGCGAAGCTCAGGCAGCGAGCACCTGTCTCTACTATGCCTACGTCGAGCACGTCCAGCATCGCGGCCTGCAGCTCGGCACGATGGATCGCGATATTGGCCGCCCCGAAGGTCCGGGCCAGCATTGTGGCCGGGATGCGGGCCAGCACCGGGCCCCGCCAGGAGCGGATCTCTCCGCCTACCTCGCCCCCGGCCCGGGCCTGAATCGCCGCGGTGAGGCCGAGCTGATCGGTGGCTTTGACGGCATTGGTCCAGAGCGTCAGCCCCGCGCCGATGGGCCGCAACTCCTGCGCCGCCTCAAACACCTGCACCGCGATGCCCACCTGGCGCAGGGCAATAGCCGCGGCCAGGCCCCCGGGCCCTGCGCCAATAATGATGGCGCGTTTCCGGCCGTCTGCTGGCATGGAGCAATTCCCCGGCTACGGTTCAGCTACCCCATTTTGGTGCCGCAATTGGCGCAGAACTTGGCGCCCGGCTTGACCTCCTCGTGGCAGTTGGGGCAGGTCGGCTTGGTCAGCATATTGTAGCCGCACTCCGGGCAGAACTTCGAGTTGGCCGCCACCTGGGCGTGGCAATTGGGGCAGGTGAGCAGGCCCCCCGCGGTCTCGCTGTGCCCCCCGGCCGTCGCCGGCGTCACGTTGGCCGTGCTTTGCTGCTGGGCGGCTGGTGCTTGCTGCGGGTACTGCGGGGGCGGGGGTTGCTGCTGGTATTGCGGCGCCTGCTGTTGCTGCTGATTCTGATTCTGGAAAGCCTGGCCGATCATCTGGGCCATGCCGAGCCCCAGCCCGGCCCCGGCGCCCAGGCCCATGCCCGTCTCGGCGGCCCCGCCGCCCCCGCCGCCGCCCTGGCCGATGCTGCCCATGGCCTGCGCGGCCTGGAACTGCATATATTTGTTCATGTCGCCCAGGGCGCCCATGCTGGAGCGCTGGTCCATCATCTTCTGCACCTCGTCGGGGGGGGTCACCGAGGTGATAAAGAACTGCTTGAGTTGGAGGCCCAGGTTGGCGAAGTCGTCGGCCACATTGGCCTTCATCGCCGCGCCGAGCGCGTTGTACTGGCGGGCCAGGTCGAGCAGCGTGGTCATCGTCTGGCCGAGCGTGTCGTTCAGGCGAGAGACGATGACGTTGCGCAGGTAATCGGCGATCTGGGCCGTCTCGACAATGCCCTGCGTACCGGCGATCTTGTTCACGAACTGCTGCGGGTCGGCGACGGCCATGGCATAGGTGCCGAAAGCGCGCAGACGGACCATGCCCAGCTCGCTGTCGCGGAAGACGACCGGCTCCGAGGTGCCCCACTTCATGTCGAGCAGATCGGCCATATTCACGAAATAGACTTCGGCCTTGAACGGGCTGTTGCCGCCGAAGGGCAGATTAATGAAGCCGCTGAGCAGCGGGATATTCTGCGTGCTGAGCGTGTGGCGGCCGGGGCCGAGCACGTCAAGGGCCTTGCCGTCGCGGAAGAAGACCGCCGTCTGGCTCTCCCGCACGATCGCCTGGGAGCCGGTATTGAAATCCCCTGAGCCATAGGGCGGCTCCCGGTGGACAATGGTACGGCCGGTAGGATCGAGAAATTCAACCACACTAAGAATCGCCATTGCTTCCTCTCCTTATTGCATTACTGCCTACTGACTGCTTGCTTACTGCCGGACGCCATACCCATTACGCTCGGGCCCTAACTGCCCATGGCGCCGCCGTGCGGGTCCCCGGCCAGCAGATGGCCGTGCAGATCCGTCACGCCATCGCCGGGCTCCTCGGCGCTGATGGTGTCGCTCTCCTCGTCGGGCGGAGTCGGCGCGGTGCGCAGCTTGCCACTGAACGGCGCACTGCTGGGCGTATCGCTTGCCGACGATCCCTGCGGCTTGCTATTGTCGTGCTCGGTCACGGCCGACTACCTCCTGACAGCCTACTGGACAGCCTACTGGCCGCTGCCTGGCGTGCCGCTGTCGGTGGGGCCGCCGGTCGGGTGCCCGCTGGTATCGCTGGGGTGCTGGGTGCCGGCCAGGCCCGGGGAGCTCTGGAGCGGGTCCAGGCGGCGCGTGGCCCCTTCCTCGGGTGCCCCGCTCCCCGTCGGCGGCGCGCTGGGGCCGGCATAGGGCTGATAGGCCTGCGGCCCGGCCGGCGGCGCGCTGGGGCCGGCATAGGGTTGATAGGCCTGCGGCCCGGCTGGTGGACTCGGCGGCGCGGCCGGCGGCTGGTACGGCGGGGCGGACGCGCCGCCGGCCGGGCCGGGCGGGGGCTGGTAGGGCTGCGGGCCGCTGGGGGCCCCCTGGCTCGTCCGGAATTTGTTGAAGTCCTCCGTCGCGATCGGCCGGCCGGACATGATCACCTCGTTGCGGTGGTTCCAAGTGCGCAACAACGCGTCGAGCGTGGTGCTCAGGCGGGTGAGGGCGGCCGGCAACTCGGGGGCCGCGCTGCTGCTCTGCTGCCCGGCGCTGGCCACGGACTCGACGGCATCGGTCACCTGCTGCAAGCCGTCGGTCAGAGAGGAGTCGAAAGTATACAGCTGGTCCAACGCGGCGGCGTCCACTTTGATGGGGTCGAACAGCCCGGCATAGCCCTGGCTGGCTGTTTCCAGCTTATCGATAAAGCGTTGGAGCACCCCGCCCAGGCGATCGACCTCGGCGATCTGTTGCAGGTGCCCGCTCCGGGCCAGTTGCTGCTGGACGCGCGTCAGCTCGGCGTGCTGATCGCGGAAGCGGCGGGCCAGGTACATGCGTAGCTCTTTGTCGGCGTCCCGGCGGCGCTCTTTGTCCTGGTAGCCGGCGTAGCCGGGGATTTTGCTGGCGATTTTATGGAACACGTCCTGGGGCTGATCGCTTTCGATTCGTCCACGATAATCAGGAATATTGGTCATCGTTATCTCCTCCACTAGTCAGTACCCCATGTTCGCTGGCTCGGCGCTACTCGCGCTGAATCTACGCAGACCACGTAAACCCCGTTACACGGGACGGGAGCAGGCCCCAAAGGCCCTGGCCCTACCCCTTATAATACCACGCTGTATCATACCACGCTAGCCGGGACGCCGCACCCCGGCCGGGATGCTAGAACGAGCCGCCCCCGCCC
>DATGEF010000555.1:0-8027 GCA_035310405.1 Chloroflexia bacterium
CAAGGTCTGGGCGGGGGCCCAGCCACCCCCCGCCGCGGCGGCAGACGCCGCGTAGCGGACGGCAGACGCCGCGGCGGGGGGTTGACAAATCTTATAGCTTCTCCTACAATCCGCCGCGCCCCGTCCAGATCCCAACCCCCAACCCCCAACCCCCAACCCCCAACTCAGGACTTCGTCGGCCCCAGCGTGGCCATAGCCCGGCGGACCCAGCCCATGACGGCGCGGGGCTGCACCGCGCGGCCCGTCAGGCGCTGCAGGGTGCGTAGCACCCGCCGGCTCCAGCGCCCATACTGCGCATCGTAGCTCAGCACCGCCGTCGCCGCGCCGACGGGGTGCCCCGCGGCCTGCTCCAGGTAATAGCGGTGGTCCATGACCCAGAGATAGAGATCGGCGGCCGTGCGGCCCGCGAAGTCTTTCAGCACGCCGGTCTCTTCGATCATTTGGACCATGGGGCTGTAAACGTGGTCATACCAGTCGCAGACGGCCTCTTCCCAGCTGATTTCCCGGTGCTGCTCGATGCCCATGTACCAGCGGTGCGCCGAGATATGCTCCAGCAGCACATCATAGCGCCCCAGGCTGGTGAATTCGATCCGGCTGCCCGGCCGCAGCTTATCCAGCCGCGTCTGCTCCAGGAAGCGGCCATACTCGGCCAGCCAGAGGAGATCCCGTGCATCGCTCGTCGAGGTCAACGGCACATTCGTCGGGTGCTCGATCACCTCCGCGTCGATCGTCTCCTGGCCGCGCTCGCGGGCCACGGAGACCCGGTGGTTACCGTCCTTGACGAAATAGACTTCGCCCACCTTATACAGCTGGACGGGCGGCAAGGTCTCCTGGGCCAGGGCGGCGCGATCGATCGCTTCCCAGCGCGGGCGCGTATGGGTCTGTGTGGGCAGGAAATTGCGGTCAAAGTCGTGGTAGCGGTCCACGCTGCCCTGGATGGCGGCGACCGGCACCTGCTGCATGCCCCGGTAGAACTGCCCGTGAATGGGCAGCGCCCGCTGCACCTCTTCGAACGACAGGAGGGTGTTCGGGCGCCGGCCCAGGAACGACGTGATCTCGGTCAAGAACGCCCTACGCCGGGCGCGGTCAAAATCGTCGTGGGCCAGGTTGGTCAGGTATTGCGAGTTAAGGTCCATGGTCTTCTCTGCTCCGAAGCTGCCTGGCATCGCGCGGCACCTCCAGGATGCGGTGCCCATAGGCGTTCACGACCGTCGTGCGGGCGTAGGAGGTGCGAAACGGCAAGGAGTTGATGTAGCGATGCGTGTGGCCATGCAGCATATAGGCCGGGTGAAAGCGGCGTAAAAAGGGGAGAAAGCTGCGGAAGCCTCGATGGGTGATATCCGAGTCGTCGTGGATGCCGCGCGGCGGCGCATGCGTGACCAGGATGTCCAGGTAGCGTCCCGTCCGCAGGTAATTGCCGATCAGGCCGGGGATCAGCCGGCGCAAGGTCCAGGCGATCTGCTGCTCGGTGTACTGGTGCGCCCCGCCATTATACCAGGGACTCCCCTCGACGCCGGCCAGCAGCAGCCCGTCGACCGCGACGGTGCGGCCATGCAGATCCACGATGCCCGGGTAGGCCTCCGGCAAGCAGTGGTCTTGCCCGCGGGGCCCGTGCGGGGCCGCGCAATGGTTGCCGAGCACATGGTAGCACGGGGCGCTCAACACCGTCATCAGGAAGTCGAGGTACGCGCCCGGCAGATCCCCACAGCTGAGGATCAGGTCGACCGGGCCCATCCACTCCGCCACGCGCTCGTTGTAGAGCTGCGGCTCGACGATATCGCTCACCGCCAGGATGCGCCGGGTGCCGGGCCGGCGGGCGGGGAGCGTCGCTTCGACGAGCGGGGGCGGCGGCAGGCGCATCAGGGGACCTCGGGCCTTCTGGTGGACACAAAAACGATCGGGCACGACCGATTGGGCGCTGCGCCCTACCCCGGCCGGCTGAGCAAGAACTGCACCATCGCCGCTCTCCCCCGCGGGTGCTGGATCTTTTCGCGAAATAGGCTATAATAGCGGCAAGATACTCGGGGCAGGTCCGCACGCAGGAGGTTCCGCATGGCCGTCAACAACCCCTATATTTTCGGCGACCGGGCCACGGACCGGCAACGGCTGGAAATGCAGAATTTTTTGTACAGTACCTACCTGCGGACGAACCTGGCGCGGATCATCGGCCCGCAGGTGCGGAAGATCCTGGAGCTCGGCTGTGGTGAGGGCCAGCTCGGCCGGGTGATGCGCGAAGTCTACCCCCAGGCCGCCCTACTGGGCATTGACAAAGACGCGGACGCCCTGGCCCGCGCCCGCCAGATCGCGCACGAAGTGGGATTGCACAATGCGGAATACCGGCTCGCCGATATCGAAGCGGGATTCCCCCCCGGCCCTTTCGACCTGATTTATGCGGCCTTTGTCTTATTCGATACCCGGCAGCCGGATCGCGTAATCCAGCAGGCCTATCGGGCCTTGCGCCCGGGCGGCTTTCTCTGGATCAAGGATATCCCCCCGGATTACGCCACGGCGATCAATCACCGCTCGTATCACAAACTGGCGGAAATGACGGACAAGGCGCTGGCCGCCATCGGCGCGCATCCGGAGATCATGAAAGAAGTCGCGGGCCTGATGAGCGCGGCCGGGTTCGTGGATATTCGGGAGGAAGTGGAAGTCTACGCCCTGGGGGGCGCCACGCCCGAGGGCCAGGCGATGCTGGCCGTGCAGTTGGGTGTCTTCCATAATGCCCGCGCCGTCGTCAGCAAAATCGGGCACGTGCCGGAGAGCGAAATCGAGCGCTTGTACCTCGATGTCTGCAATGCCGCTCTGCACAGCACCAAAGAGTTGGGCTCGGAACAGCAGGTCAATATCATCGCCCAGCGCCCGATAGCCGGCTAATCCCCCTCCGCGCCGCGGGCCGCCTCACGCCCCTGGTCGTCCGCCCGGGCCGGGGCGGCCGGCAAGACCACCTGGCGATAGACCTCGGCCAGGGGCACCGCGCAGCCGATCACGGGCAACTGTACCACCGCGTTGGCGTCGGTGGTCACGGTGCGCACCCAGCTCGCGTCCGCCCGCGCGAAATATTCCACCTTCCCCTGGTCCTGCGCGACCAGTAGATACGCCTGCAACGAGGGCAGTTGCCGGTAATAATCGAACTTGGCGCCGCGATCATACGCTTCGGTCGAGGGGGAAAGGACTTCGACGATCAGCGTCGGGTTCAGCAGGCTGTCCACCTGGGCATCTTCGAATTGCGGCTCGCCGCAGACGACGGCGCTATCGGGATAGGTATACAGGCCCCGCGGGCTGACCTTGACGCGCATATCACTTGTGTAGACCTCACAGGGCCGGTCCCGCAGCTGCGACTTCAGCACCCAGAAGAGGTTCCCCGTGATCAGGTTATGCTCGCGGCTGGCCCCACCCATGGCGACGATCTGCCCGGCGAGATACTCGCTCTTATACGGAGCCTGGCGCTCGTGGGCCAGGTATTCGGCCGGGGTGTTGTAGGGCTGACGGATGGGCACGGCCATGGGATCTCCTCTCCGGCGGGCGGGCCCATAACAAATCGGCCCGTTTATAGTTTTATTAGACAAGCAACACGGTTTGCTGTCCGAACCATACAACGTGTCTAGTCCTGGCTGGGTCCTCCCCCAGCCCGCTCTCCCTGGTTCTCGCCCCGGCCCCAAGCCGGGGCGAGGCCTTTTTCTACGCCGCTCGTTATTTTTGCTGAAGTGCGGCCAGCAGCGCGGCCCGTCCGATCGGCACCGCGACCCGGCTGCCTTCGCCGCCTTCTTCCACCATCGCCGCCACCGCATATTGCGGCCGGTGGGGGTCCGGGCCGGCGAAGCCGATGAACCAGGCGTGCGAGGTGCCGCGCCCGGTCTCGGCGGTCCCGGTCTTGCCACCCACGGGCGTGCCCGGGATGGCCGCCCCGTGCGCCCAGCCTTTCTCGACCGACGTGATCATCATCTGCAGCAGCGTGGCGTCGCTGTCCGGCGAGATGGCCCGATCGATCGTCGCGCCGGGCGGGGCCTGCTCCAGCACGCTCCCCTGCGGGCTGACCACTTTGCTCACCAGGTACGGCTGCGGCAACTCCCCCCCGTGCGCGACCGTCGCCGCCACCAGCGCCATCTCCAGCGGCGTTGCTTGCACCTGGCCCTGGCCGTAGGCGGTGGCCGCGAGCCCGTTGGGCGTGCGCAGGAAATCGGGGTCGCCCAGCCGGCTGGGCTCGACCGGCACGCCCAGGTCATAGGCGTGGCCAAACCCGAAAGCGCCGGCATACTGGACCAGGGGATCGGTGCCCAGATAGCGCACCGCCAGGTCGGCGAAGATGACGTTCAGCGACCACTGGTAGCCCTCCATGAGACTGAAGAGGTCGCCGGCATGGCCGGCCGGCCGGCAGGTGGCGCAGTCGACATGGTAATAGCCGCCCGCCTCGACCCGGATCTTCCCGGGGTCGGTGAAGACAGTCCCGGGCTGCACCCGCCCCAGGTCAAGCCCCGCCGCCAGGGTCACCGTCTTGAAGGTTGAGCCGGGCGGGTAGAGCCCCTGGGTGGCCCGGTTGAGCATCGGCAGGTCGGGCCGGCGGTCGGTATTGGCCACACTGGTCCAGTAGCTGACGATCCGCTTGTTCTCGGCGGTCCAGTCGGCGGCGCTGGGGTTAAAGGCCAGCCCGTTGGGGTCGATATGCGGGTAGGTGACCAGGGCCAGCACGGCCCCACTTTGCGCATCCAGCACGACCACGGCCCCCTTGCGCGCGCCGAGCGCCGCCGTCGCGGCATCCTGGATGGCCGGCACCAGGGTCAGGTAGACGTCGGCGCCGACGACGGGGCGGTGCAGGATGCGATTTTCCTCGTCCAGCAGCGGGTTCGTGCCCTGGGCGCCGCTCAGATAAGCATCGTAGCGGTTCTCCAGCCCGGCCAGCCCGTAGATGCTCGGGTTAAAATAGCCGAGCAGATAGCTCATATTGTCCACCGGGTAGGTGCGTTGTACATATCCTGTGTCGGTATCCACCTGCCGATCGGCGATCGCCCGGCCGCTGGCGTCGAAGACTCGGCCGCGCTGGACCCGCAGATCGCGAGAGAGCAGCCGCGGGTTCTGGAGCGAGTCTGTCCCGGTATCCAGCCCGCTCCCGGCGATCGTGCGGGTGAACGTGATCCGCGCGCCGTTGCGGATCAGCGTCGTGTCTCGCTCATACAGGCCCGGGCCCGCCGCGCTGGTCTCGTTGATCACCCGGCTGTGGGCGATCGCATCGGCCTGGGCCACCTGCTGGCGGAACAGGTGCGCCCCCAGCAGCAGGAAGCCGGCCAGCAGAAACCCGGCCAGGAACTGCACACTGCGGGCCAGGCTCTCATGCCGCGCCGCCTCCCGCTCGTCGGCCGTGCCCTGGCCGGCCAGCGCGGCCCGCATCCGCGGCGCGAGCGGCGGCACCAGGCTCCAGACCAGGTAGAGCAGGCAGATGAAGATCGCGCCCAGGCAGATCAGCCAGAGCTGATCACTGGCCAGCAGCGACCCGGCCACGGCGATGCCCAGCGCCAGGGCGCTGATCACCGGGCGGAAAAAGGCGTGGTAGCTGTTCGTCGGCGGGCTCAGGTGGCGTACTCCTCTTCTTCGTCTTCGTCGTCCTCGAACTCGAGATCATCTTCCAGGAAGACCAGGTCGATCCGGCTCTGGAGCAAGACTTCGCAGTCGCAATGGGCGCCCTGGGCGCGCAGCAGCGCCAGAACCTGCTCGGCGACCTCTTCTTGCTCATGGCGGCGCAAGGCGTCCTCGGTGATCCGGAAATCGTTGGCGCAGCCCTCGATATGGCCGGTCGCCGGGTCGACGCTGATTACCCGGGCCAGGGCCTCCATGAGGGTTTCCGTCGCCGGCCCGTCATCCGTTTCCTCGTCCTCGGGGGGCGCGCCGGAGTCGTTGGCATAGTGCCGCGGATCGGGCTCGTGGTGGTGCGGTAAATGGCTGTCCATGGCTCGGTTACTCCTTTCATCGGCGCCGTGGCGCCGATCCTAACCCATCCTAACCCATCCTAACCCATCCTAACCCAGCCTACGGCGGGGCGGGGCCGGCGGGGACCGCTTGCGGCAGCACGGGCGCCGCGGGGGCCGGGGCCGGCACCTTCCGCTCCTCGACGGCCGCCGTCAGCGCGGAGATCCGCAGCAGCAGGCCAATGATGATGAAGTTGGTCAGCAGCGACGATCCACCATAGCTGACAAACGGCAGCGTGATCCCCGTCAGCGGGACCATCCCCGTGGCCCCGCCCAGGATAATCAGGGTCTGCAAGCCCAGGATCGTGCTCAATCCGACGGCGAGCAGCTGGTGGAAATTGTCGCGCGCCCGCAGGGCGATATGGTAGCCGCGGTAGATCAGGAGCAGGAAAAAGCAGACCGTGGCCAGCGTGCCCGCCAGGCCGAGCTCCTCCCCGATCGCGGCAAACACAAAATCGGTATGGATCGCCGGTACCCACGCCGGGCTGCCGTAGCCGAAGCCGGTGCCCAGCGCGCCGCCCGTGGCGTAGGCATACAGCGCCTGCACGAATTGGTAGCCGCTGCCCGAGGCATACGGCCAGGGGTTGAGCCAGATCCCGAGCCGCAGCTGCACGACCGGGAACAGGAAGTACATTACCGTCGACCCGGCGAAAAAGGCGAGCACCCCCGCCACGACGTAGAGCGGCTTACTGGTCGCGACGTAGATCATCGCCAGGAAGATGCCAAAGAAGAGCAGCGCGCTGCCCAGGTCCTTCTGGATGATGAACAACAGCATCGCCAGGCTCCAGACGGCGACCATCGGCAGCAGGTAGGGCACGGGGGGCAACACAAACGGCCCGATCCGGGTCTTGAGCGCGAGCAGGTCCCGGATGTCGTACAGGTAGCCGGCCAGGAAGATGACCAGCACGATCTTCAGCAGCTCCGACGGTTGGAAAGCGACCGGCCCGAACTGGAACCAGAGCTTAATACCACTGCCGTTGAGGTCCTTGCCGAAGACCAGCGTCGCCGCCACCAGCCCGATGCCGATCACCGCCCAGGTATACTTGTAGCGCCGCAGCCAGACCAGGTCGCGGCTGGCGATCAGCGTGCCGATCAGCATCCCGACCCCGATGGTGATCCAGAGCATCTGCTTGCTGGCGACGTTGTCATAGCCCGCCGTGGGATAGGTCCGCACCAGGCTCAGCTGCAAGCGCTGGATCATGATCATTCCCAGGCCGGTGATCCCCCCCACCACCGGCAGGAGCACCTGGTCGGCGCCGCGCTGGGTGGCGCCCAGGAAGAAGTGGCTGGCATAGAGCAGCCCGATAAATAGCAGGCTCATCCAGAGATCGCGCCAGGTGAAGCTCAGGTTCTGGGTCGGCACGACGATCACAATCAGCATCCCGACCAAGCTGAGCACCGCCGGCACAATCAGCAGCTGGAACTCCGTCCACCGCCAGCGCCGGATGCGATCGATTGCACGTTGCCCCACGTTCATCCCAGCACCCGCCGGAGAATCGGCTCCAGTTGCGCCCGCGCGCTGGCGGGGATGTGCGCCGGGTCGGTCATGAGCGCTGCGTCCAGGGCCTGCCCACAGCTACAGCCCGCCCCGGCTTGCGGAACCAGGTCGGCGAGCAGCCCATGCACTGTCGCCTGCGCCAGCGCGACGTTCTGGGTCAGGGTCGCGACCACCATATCGACCGTGACCGCGGCGTGTGTGTCATGCCAGGCGTCGTAATCGGTGGCCAGGGCCAGGTTGGCGTAGCACATTTCCGCCTCCCGGGCCAGCCGCGCCTCCGGCAGCGCGGTCATGCCGATCACGGCGGCGCCCCAGGTGCGGAACAGGCGCGATTCGGCGCGGGTCGAGAACTGGGGCCCCTCGATGACCAGGTAGGTCCCCCCATCATGCACGGTCGCTGGGGCCTGGCGGGCGGCGTCCACGAGCGCGCGCCGCAGCTGTGGGCAGTAGGGCTCGGCAAACGCCACATGCCCCACCAATCCCGCGCCAAAGAACGTCCGCGGCCGGCCGGTCGTGCGGTCGATCAGCTGGTCGGGCACGACCAGGTGGCCGGGGGCGATCGGCTCCTG
>DATGEF010000556.1:0-2688 GCA_035310405.1 Chloroflexia bacterium
CCTGGCCTATCGCAACTTCGGCGACCATGAGGCGCTTGTGGTCGATCACGCGGTCGACGCGGGCAGCGGCAAGGCCGGCATGCGCTGGTACGAGATCCGCAACCCGGCCGGCACGCCGACCATCTACCAGCAGGGCACCTATGCCCCCGACGCCGCCAGCCGCTGGGGCGGCAGCATCGCCCTGGACCATGTCGGCGACATGGCCATGGGCTATAGCGCCTCCAGCAGCTCCGTTTCTCCCGCCGTGCGCTACACCGGCCGCCTGGTCGGCGATGCCCTCGGCAGCATGGCGCAGGGCGAAGGCGTCTTCGCCGCCGGTACCGGCTCCCAGTCCAGCGGCAACCGCTGGGGCGACTACAGCGATATGACGGTCGACCCGAGCGACGACTGCACCTTCTGGTACACCAGCGAGTACGTTGACAGCGCCGGCAACTGGAAGACCCGGATCGGCAACTTCAAGTTCGCGACCTGCAGCAGCGGCCCGACGCCGACCCCGACCAACACGCCGATCCCCGGCCCGACCAACACGCCGACCCCGGCCCCGCCTCCCGGCACGATCCAGAACGGCGGCTTCGAGACCGGTAGCGTGAGCTCCTGGACGGTCGACGGCAGCCTCCCGGCCCCCGTCGCCTCCACCACCCAGAAGCACGCCGGTAGCTACTCCGCCCTCCTCGGCGCCACCAGCGGCAACGAGCCCAACGGCGATAGCTCCCTCTATCAGTCCTTCACCGTTCCGTCCGGCGGCGGCACGCTCAGCTTCTGGTACCGGCCGACCACCGCGGATACCATCTCCTACGACTGGCAGGACGCCTATCTGCAGAACAGCAGCGGCAGCACCGTCGCCACCCTGCTGCATGTCGCCAGCAACACCCAGGTCTGGACCAACGTCACCTATAACCTGGCGTCCTATGCCGGCCAGACCATGCGCATCAAGTTCCTGGTTCACGAAGACGGCTGCACCTGCAACGACCTGACCTCCATGTACGTTGACGACGTGACCGTCTCCGGCGCCGGCCCGACCCCGACCAACACGCCGGTGCCCCCGACCAACACGCCGGCCCCGCCGACCAACACGCCGGTGCCCCCGACCAATACCCCGACGCCGGGCGCCAGCGTCGTCAGTAATGGCGGCTTCGAGACCGGCAGCTTCAGCCCCTGGGTCATCGCCAGCACCCTGCCCAGCCCGGCCGTCACCACCGCCAAGGCCCACACCGGCACCCATTCCGCGCTGCTCGGCACGACCAGCGGCAGTGAGCCCAACGGCGATGGCGCCTTCTACCAGACGGTCACCGTGCCCGCCAGCGGCGGCACGCTCAGCTTCTGGTATCTGCCCGCCTCCGCCGACAGCATCAGCTACGACTGGCAGGATGCCTATGTCACCGATACGAGCGGCAACGTGCTGGCCACCGTGCTGCACGTCTGCTCCAACACCCAGGCCTGGACCAACGTTAACTTCAGCATGGCCGCTTATGCCGGGCAGACGGTGCGCATCAAGTTCCTGGTTCACCAGGACGGCTACGGCGACCTGACCTCCATGTATGTCGACGATGTGAGCGTGCATTAGTTGACCACCCGGGCTCGGCCCCGGCACGAGCCTTAACACACCAACAGGGGATGCACAAACGGGTGCATCCCCTGTTGGTGTATGGCTAGCATAATCCCAGGAGGGCTAAACAATGCGCTGGTTACCATTACTCGTTCTCGCCGTGCTGTCCGTGGCCCTGGCCGGCTGCCTGGGAGAGACGCCCGGCCCGCCCACGCCCGTTACCGGTGCGCCGGCCGGGACCGCCGTCCCCACCACGGGGGCCAGCCCGGCTACGCCGCCCGCCGGCCTCGTCATGATGGCGACTACGGAGCCCGCGGACGAGCCCCTGGCCACGCCGATCCCCGCCACTCCCGTGGGGGTGGCCACGCCGTTCGTGGATGGCCCCTGGGGGATCACGATCGCGCAAGTCCGCGTGCTCGCCGAGATCCCGGAGCCGGCAACCGGGGACCGCGGGCCGATCCGCTTGCAGCCCCAGGGAACCTGGGTCGAAGTCTGGGCCGACGTCAGTAATAAGAGCACCCAAAATCAGAATTTCGGCCATGGTGATTGGATCCTGCGCGATCCGGGGGGCCGGATTTTCCCCATGTACGAGCCAACGCAGGATAATATGGCGTATACTGCCTATATTGGCACGCAGGGGCGCAATCCGGTCGGCATTATATTCTCGGGGGGGACTCACAGCTTGTTATTGGGCGATTTCGATGTGGCCAACGCGGCCCTCGGAAAGGTGCTCGTGCTGGAGATCGCGCCGAGTGCCCGTATCACCCTCGGCCGCTTGCGCTGAGCGGGGGCCCCGCCGCAGTGCGGATCAACCCGGGCCCCCAGGGACAAGGAGCGTTGCAGATGAAAAAGCAACCGTCTAACGTGGAATACCGCCTCGACCGGGCGACCAGCTTTCAGGACAACCGGGGCCGCGAGATCACCCTGCCACCCAACACCCGGCTCGTCTACGGGGGCTACTCACCCGAGGGCCGGGGCCAATTCACGGTGACCGCCGGCAAGGAGAACGGGCGGAAGGTGGAGGCCGACAGTGTGCCGGCCGAAAATTTCCGGGGTGGCGCGGCCGATCGCTGCCGGAGCTGTGGCCAGGCCTTCGCCGCCGGCGGGCCGGCCCGGTCGATCATGGTCCCGGACCTCTGCAG
>DATGEF010000557.1:0-9339 GCA_035310405.1 Chloroflexia bacterium
TGGGGGTCGGGAGTCAGGATGCTAGGGCAGGGCGCCCTGCAAAATCGTGGCTAGCGTCGGGGCGTCGAGATTGCCGCCGGAGACCACGCACACTACGGTGCCCGTGCCGGCCCGGCCGGCCAACGCGGCGGCGACCGGCGCCGCGCCGGCACCTTCGGCGATCACCCGATTGCGCTCGGCCAGCACCCGGATCGCCGCGGCCACCTCGGCCAGCGTGACGGTCAGGGCGCCGTCGAGTAGCTGCTGCGCCAGCGGCCACATCGGGGCGAACACGGACGGGGAGCCGATGCCATCCACAAAGCTGCGCTGGGCGCTGATGGCCACCGGCGCGCCCGCGGCCAGGGCGGCCGCCAGCGGCGCCGCGGTTTCCACCTCACAGGCGTAGACCTTGACCGCGGGCTGCAAGGCGCGGACGGCTGAGGCGATGCCACAACTCAGGCCGCCGCCGCCATAGGGGACCACAATCGCGTCGACGGCCGGCAGATCTTCCAGAATTTCGAGGCCGATGGTGCCGTTGCCGGCCATGACTGCCGGGTCGCTAAAGGCGTGGATAAAGTGGCCGACCAGGCCCGCGCGGCGATGGGTGCGGAAGACCTCCAGCCACTCGTCGACCGAGACCGTGATAATCCGCCCGCCCAGCCGCTCGATCGCCGCCCGCTTCGTGGCCGGGGCGGTATCCGGGACGACGACGGTGCAGGGTACGCCCAGCTGCCGGGCATACCAGGCGACACCCTGCGCCATATTGCCGGCGCTGGCTGTCCAGACGCCCTGGGCCAGCTCCTCTGGCGCCGCCAGCTGCATCGCGTTGCCGGCCCCCCGCAGCTTGAAAGAGCCGATCGGCTGGAGATTCTCCAGCTTGAGGAAGATCGCCGCCGGGGCCTCGGCGACGTTCAGGCGGATGAGCGGCGTGCGCAGCACCGTGCCCGCCAGCCGATCGCGGGCGGCGTAGATGTCGGCGAGCGGGATGGGGAGGTGGGGTTCCATCGGCAGGGCGGCGCGGCTACAGGTCCCAGTCCGGCTGGACGATCTCTTCCAGGCGGGCGGTCATTACGCGCATGGCGCCGAGGGCCAGCTCTGGGTGCTGGTGCATGAGCGTCCAGAAATCGTCGCGGGCGATCCGCAGGGTGGTGAGGTCGGTCACGGCGACGCAATCCGCGGCCCGCGCGCGCCCCGAGATGAGGGACATCTCGCCGATCGTGCGCTTGGGCCGCCGGAAGGCCACCAGGCCGACGCCCTTCATCACCACGCGCGCCTCGCCTGCCATCAGGATATACAGGCAATCGCCGGGGGTGCCCTCTTTGATAAAGACCGTCCCGGCCGGGATGTGGACTTCCTCGGCGACCTGCGCCACCTGCGCCAGGATCGCCGGGTTCGCCTGGCCGAAGAGCTCTACTCCGCGCAGAAATTCCACGCGCTTGTCGTCTGGCAGCATCTGTATCCCTTCGTGGCGACCGGGCGGGCGCCCCTATTTTTCATTATACTCGGGCGAGTCAAGCCCGGCGCGTATGCTATAATACAGGACCGGCAAGTTTGTGCAGCGAAGGAGCGACGATGGCCAAGCGGATCGCGGGCGTACGGCGGATTGTGGCTATCGCCAGCGGCAAGGGCGGCGTGGGCAAAACGACCGTGACCGTCAACCTGGCGCTGGCGTTGGCGTTAGACGGGGCGCGGGTCGGCGTATTCGACGGCGATATCTATGGGCCCAATGTGCCGCTGATGCTGGGGGTGCGCCCCACACGGGCGCTGCGGGGCATGATCCCGGTGGCGCGGGCGGATACAACGCCCTATATTCCCGCCCTCGTGCGCTACGGGCTGAAAATGATGTCGATTGGGCTCCTGCTCCCCGAGACCGCGACCATCCTGCCCGACCCGCGGTTTGCCGGCATGATCGTCACCCGCACGCTCCAGGATGTGCTCTGGGGGGATCTTGATTACCTGCTCGTCGATTTGCCGCCCGGCACCGGCGAGCCGCAGCAGAGCCTGGTGCAGCTCGTGCAGGTCGACGGCGCGGTCGTCGTGACTACGCCGCAAGATCTATCGTTGCTCGACGCGGGCCGCGCGCTGGGCCTCTTCCGCCAGGCCGGGGTGCCGATCCTCGGCATCGTGGAGAATATGAGCTATCTGCATTGCCCGCACTGCGGCGAGCAGATCGAAGTATTCCACCATAGTGACCACGCCTGGCCGGTGCAGGACGCGGCGTTGCCGGTGCTGGGACGCATCCCGCTGGACCAGCAGATCAGCCGGGGGATCACGGCCGGGCATCCCCTGGTGCAGGCGGCCCCGGGCGCGGCGGAGACGTCGGTGTTCCGGGCCATTGCCCGCCAGGTGGTCACCCGCATGGAGGCCTAAATGCACGATCTTGCGCCCGCCGCCGTCGACCAGGCTTATGGCCGGCTGGCCGGGGTGGTCCGCCGCACCCCGGTGCTCGATTGGGGCACGACGGGCGGCTGGCAGCCGCCACCGGCGACGCGCCTGACCTTGAAGCTGGAGCAGCTGCAGCTGACCGGTTCCTTCAAAGTGCGCGGCGCCTGGAACCTGGTCGCCGATCTGCCGCCGGCGCGCCGCGCCCGTGGGCTGGTGACGGCCTCGGGCGGCAACCACGGCCTGGCTGTGGCCTGGGCCGCCACGCGCGCCGGGGTGGGCGCGACCGTCTTCTTACCGCTGGCGACCCCGGCAGCCCAGGAAGCCAAGATCCGCAGCTTCGGCGCGACCGTTTTCCGGGCCGGGCTGGCCTGGGACGATGCCTGGCTGGCCGCCGAGGCGTATGCGCAGGAGCGGGACCTGCCGCTCGTCCACCCGTTCGACGATCCGCGGATCGTGGCCGGGCAGGGCACGGTCGGCCTGGAGATCCTGGAGCAGGTGCCGGCGCTCGACCTGCTGCTGGTGGCCGTCGGCGGGGGCGGCCTGCTGGCCGGCATCGCGGCCTATGTCAAGCAGCGGCGCCCCGCGGTGCGCATCGTCGGCGTGGAGCCGGTCGGGGCCGCCAGCATGACGGCGGCCATGCAAGCGGGCGCGCCGGTCGCGCTGCCCGGCGTGCAGACGATCGCTCATACCCTGGCCCCCCGCCGCGTCAGCCAGCTGACGCTGGACCTCTGCCGGCGCTATGTCGACGCGGTGGTCCTCGTGGAGGATGCCGATCTCGTGACCGCCATGCGCCTGCTCTGGGCCGACACCAATCTGCTCGTCGAGCCGAGTGGCGCGGCCACCTTCGCCGCGCTCCTGGCGCAGCGGGTGCCGGATCTGGCCGCGGCCCGCCAGGTGGTCGCGTTGGTCTGTGGCGCTAATCTGGATGCCGCCCCGGCCATCGCCCTGGCGACGGGAGACGCAGCCTAGCGCAGGGTCGGGGGTCAGGGGTCGGGGGATTATATGCAACGTTAAGCTGCGCCGGCTTGTCCTGCTGCAGCCAACGTGGTACACTGAAGGCGGCGGACCAGGAGCGTGCCGGGCCGCCGTTGCGTCGTCGCCCCGCTGAGCTCGGAAAGGATTGCGGTATGCTGATCTTGATGCCCGCGTTTGCCATGATCGTCGGCTTCGCGCTGGCGATCGTCATTCTGGCCCACTATGCTGCCGCACCGGCGCGGCGGGTGCATGAACTCGTCTGGGGCATCTCTTTCTGGATGTTTGGCCTGGGCGCGCTGGCGGAAGTGGTCGGCGATCTCATTGGCTGGCACGATCTCCTCGCCCGGGTCTATTATATCAGCGGGGCCATCCTCGCCGTCGCCTATCTGGGACTGGGCGAGGCGATCTTGCTCTGGCCCGGGCGGGCCGCGCGCGTGTCGATGATCGTCGGCGCCGCCTTCACCGTAATCACCGTGGTGGCGTTGCTGGCCGCGCCGCTCGACGCGTCCGTGCTGCACAGCGACGTGCCCTGGCGCGCGGTCGCCGCCAAGGGCTCCCTGCCGGCGATCCTGGCCGGCCTCAGCAATAGCATCGGCACGCTGCTGATCGTCGGCGGCGCGCTCTATTCGGCCTGGGTCTTCTGGCGCAAAGGGATCCAGCGTAACCGGATGATCGGCTGTGTGCTGCTGGCCGTCGGCACGCTGGTGGTGGCGACCGGGGGGGTCCTCGCCGGGTGGCTGAATCAGCATGCCTGGCTCTATCCGCCCATGGCCCTCGGCGTGGCGATCATGTTCGTCGGCTATCTCCAGACAACCCGCGCGCCGGCCCCCAAGCCGATCCCGCAGCCCTCGTAGTTAGGCGGCGCGCGCCTCGGCCGGGCTGGCGTCAGTCGGCTCAGCCAGCAAGCGATTGATATTGGCCCATGACTTGCGGATGTTAAACACCGTGTTGAACATCAGGCGGCAGATCGGCCCCATCAGCCAGCGGGGCAGGCGCGTTTCCATACGCACATGGTAATGCAGGCGGGTGCCGGTGGCAATCGGCTCCAGCTGCGAGGTAACTATCATGACCATGGGGCCTTGTTCCTGCCGGGTGGTTACATAGTCGAAGGGGCGCCAATCGAGCACCGTCTCCGTCATCCCCCCCTTGCCATGGGCGCAATGGTTACGTGCCCCGACTCCCGTGCGACCGCCGGGGCGCGCAACCACGGACCAATGCACCTCCGGCGCCCACTGGTTGCGCTTGGCCGGGTCGTTGAGCCAATCCCAGACGACCGGCGGGGCCGCGGCGAACTCGTAGGTGAGCACGGCGTCGGCCTCCTGCGGGCTGATAAAGGCGTGCCGGGCGGCGCTGAGCTCCTCGTAGCGCGCCCGCAGATCCACGCTGTACGTTTCGATCGTGCCCAGATGCTCGTAGCTTTCGCTCCCGGCGGCCAGCCCGGTGGGTGGCAGCCCGATCTGCTCCAGGCAGGCGCGGCTGAACAGAGCATAGGCGCGCCAGCCGGTCTGCGCGCTCACCCCATTTTTCAGCAGCCGGTGGACGAGGTTGACGTCTGAGCCAACCACCTCGCTGTTGCCAGCGACGGTTTGGCCGATATAGGTCCCGTAATGGGCCATGAATTTCAAGTCGAGCGTCGGGATGGCCCGGCAGGCCGAACATGTACAGGTGGTCCGCCGGTGCATCCCCGTGACGCGGTCCCGGAAGGCGACATACGTGGCTTCGGCGAGCTCCAGCAGGATCTCGCCGCGGGCCAGCCGGGGCTGCGGGGCATAGACGAAGACGGCATCGCCCTCCAGCTTGGCCAGGGTGAGGGTGGGGGTCAGCTGCCCGATAATCAGCTCCAGGAGCTCGCTCATGACTTCATGGGCGTGCTCGATCTCGGTGTCGGCCAGGAAGCTGGTGTACCCCGAGATATCCGCCAGCAGCAGGTAGCCTTGTTGGGCGCGGGTGCTCATCATGTGGTCCTTTCTCAGTCCGCCGTCGTCTCGACCGACCTGCTCCGCGGGGCGGGATACGCCCCGGCCCGCCCCAGTCTTGAACATATTTTACATCCACGCGATGCTCCGCGGCCAGGCCAAATGCTGCTCATTTGCTGTTCATTACCTGCGCTTCAGCCCCGCGGTTCCCGCTTGCGCGGCAGCCCCGTAGTTCCCTTTTGTGGCGCACACGGGAGCCCCGAGATTTATGCTATAATGCGCAAACCACGCGGCCTGGATCCAGCAATTTTTGAGGCCCCGGCCGATAGATGCGGCCGGGAGCCAGGATTTCGAGGGGGCTACGATGCTTACTCCTTCTTGCACCCGCCCGCCCGCCCGATCGGGGCGACTCCGGACGGTTGGCGGCGCCGGGCTCCGTTGCCTGCCCGGGGTGTTGTGCTTGCTCCTCGCCGGGCTCTGTCTGCTGCCGGCGCCGCGGGCCCAGGCGGCGCCGGCGCCACAGGCGGTGTCCGTGCCGGAGATCGCGCGGGTGGCCCCGGGGAAGGGCCGGGTCGCCCTGACCTTCGACGGCGATGCCTTTGGCGGGCCGATCTGGGAGATCCTGGCCACCCTACGGACCTACCATGTCCGCGCCACCTTTTTCCTCACCGGCCATTACCTGGAGACGTTCCCGGTCCGTTCCCGGGCCATCGCGGCGGCCGGGCACGAGATCGCCTCGCACGGCTACGATCATCAGGACTATCGCAACCTGACCGATGGGGCTATCGCCCGCCGGCTGGAGTGGTGGACCGCGACCTATTACAACCTGACCGGCAACTACGGCCCCCCCTTCTGGCGGGCGCCGTACGGGTACACGGATACCCGGGTGCGCGCCGTCGCGGCGCAAGAAGGGTATGACACGATTTACTGGACGCTGGACAGCCTGGATACCCTCGGGCCCCCGAAAAGCGCCGACTTTATTTTCCGCCGCCTGACCGAATCGGGCGTCACCCTGGATGGCGCGATCCTGCTGCTGCATGTGAACCCCGTGGGCACCGTCGACGCCTTGCCCCGCGTGCTGGAGAATCTGCAGGCGCGGGGCCTCGACGTCGTCAGCGTCAGCGGCCTGCTCGCGCCGTGAGCCGGCCCGCGCCCGCCTTCTTGACAAGCCCATCCCTTTGTACTACACTGGCCGTATGATCATCGACTTCCATGCCCACGTCTTTCCGGACGAGGTGCGGCGAGATCGGGATCAGTTTCTACGCCGGGATGCCTGGTTTGCGACCCTGTATGGGCCGCAGCGGAAGTTGGCCCAGGCCGAAGACGTGCTGGCGGCGATGGACCGCGCCGGCGTCGACCGGACCGTGCTGGTGGGCTTCCCGTGGCGGGACCCGGCGATCTGTGCGCTGCACAACGACTACCTGATCCGCTGCGTGCGGCAGTATCCCGACCGGCTGCTGGGCTTCGCCATTGTCCAGCCCGCCGCGGGCGCGGCGGCCGGGCAGGAGCTGGCGCGCTGCCTGGCCGCCGGGCTGGCCGGCTGCGGCGAGTTGGGTCCCGATGGCCAGGGGGTGCGGCTGGACAGCGCGCACGATCTGGGCCCCCTGGCCGAAGTCCTGATCGCCCAGGGCCGGCCGTTGCTGACGCATTGTAGCGAGCCGCTGGGGCACGCCTACCCGGGCAAAGGCACTGTTGGGCCGCAGCAATTGTACCAGGCGGCCTGTCATTTCCCGGAGCTGCTGATCGTTGGCGCGCATTGGGGGGGGGGTCTGCCCTTTTACGCGTTGATGCCGGAAGTGGCCGCCGCCCTCCGCAATGTCTATTACGATAGCGCGGCCTCCACCTATTTGTATCGCTTTGACGTGTTCCGCCAGGTCGCGGCCCTGGTGGGGGTGGAGCACATCCTGTGGGCCACCGACTATCCTTTGCTCGGCCAGGCGCGCTTCCTGGAGCGGACGCGGGCGGCCGGCCTCGCGGCGCCGGATCTGGCCCTGGTGTTGGGCGGCAACGCGGCCCGGTTATTGCGCCTCGGCCCGCCCGCCTGACGCGCGCCCGCGTACTGCGCGCGTACCGCGCGCCCGATGTCGGTCTGCTGAGGTAGGCGCATGGCGTTGCTCGGTCAGTTGAACGAATTCCATTTGCCCCATATCATCGGGCTGCTCCAGGTCGAGAAGCAGACCGGCGAGCTGGTCCTGGAACAAGGCAAGCAGCGGGTCTCCCTCTATTTCCAGGATGGGAACATCGTGCATGCCCTCGCCGGCCCGCAGGCGGGCTACGACGCCGCGCTGGTGCCGTTCATCTGGGCGACGGGCAAGTTCCATTTTGAAAGCTACGAGCCGCAGATCGAGCCGACGATCACCGCCACGAATGCGGCGATCGTCAGCGCCGGCCGCCACCGGGCCGATGAAGCGCACGACGCCCGCGAGCGGGTGACCAGTATGAACCTCCTGGTGCGGTTGGTGCCCCAGGTGGAAAGCGGCGCCGGCCAGATCAATCTCACGTTTGAGGATTGGCGCTTCTTGACCCTCGTCGATGGCCACCGTAACTTGCGCACCCTGGCCACGCAGCTCCAGCGCAGCGACTTCGACGTCCAGCTGATGGCCAGTCGCCTGGTCAAGAACCAATTGATCGAGCTGGTCGATCCGCGTTTGACGATGCTGCGCATGGTCGCCTTGCCCAACAGCCAGGAGTTGCGGCCCCCAGCCGATCCGCTGACGGCGTTGATGGACGACCTGACGCTGGACATGATGCTGAAAAATAACCGCGACCGGTTGGCCCGGGCGCGCGTGCGCGCGGAGGTGCTGACCCCGGACGACAAATCGGTGATCCTGCAGATCGAGGGGCGCCCCGACCTAGCCGACCGGTTGTTGCTCTCGGAGGTCGTCATGGCCCGCCTGGAGCTTGAGCGGAACGCGCTCGTGCATTTACGCTTGATCGAAAGTTAATTCCACCAGGCGCGTGCGGTGACACCTTTCCGCGCGTTCTTCGTTGATCCTTCCGACGGAGGGTGCGACAATGAACGCTGTTCTATTCCTGCAAACACCAGTGACGTATGGGCGACGATGGAGCCGAGCCCCGGCAGTGGAAATGGGCGCCGATCCCATGGCCTATGAATGGTTGCGCCTCGGCGTGCGCGCGGCCCTGGAGGGCAACCGCGAGGATGCCCGCTACTACTTTGTGCAGGCCGTGCGCACGGATCTCGACTTTGCCCGCGCCTGGCTCTACCTCGGCGGGGTGGCCGACGACCCCGCGTTGACGCTGTCCTGCGTGCAGAAGGTGCTCCAGCTGGCGCCCGGCGAGCCCCAGGCCCGGGCGGGCCTGATCTGGGCGCGGAATAAACTCGGGCTGATTCAGCCCGCACTGCCGATCTGGCCGCCCGTGCCGGCCCGCCCCTCCGCCCTGGCCATTGGCACCAATGGATCGGCCCACCCGGCGGTCGCCCGGACTCCCGTGCCCGTCCCGCCCCCCACCGGCAACCGGACGCTGCTCTGGGGGGGCCTGCCGGCGCCGACCCTGCCGTCCCCCGTGGCTCCCGCCCCCGGCCCGCCGGCCCTGCGGCCCGCCCCGCCGCCCCCGGCGCTGCCGGCCCCGCCCCCGGCGGTCACGGCCGCCCTGCGCGCCCCGGCGCCGGAAAGCGACGACGAGGAGATCGACGAGCATGGGCATGACGGCAGTGCGCGGCTCTTGCGCCGCGGGGTCCGGGCCGCCGTCCAGGGGGACCGGCCGCGGGCGCGCTATTTTTTCCTGAAAGCCATCGCCGCCGACGACGGGAACACCCGGGCCTGGTTGTACTTTGGTGGGATGGCCGACGATGCGGCGACGACCCTGGCCTGCATGGAGCGGGTGCTCCGGGCCGAGCCCGGGAACCGCGAAGCCCGGGCCGGGGTGGACTGGGCGGTGCAGAAACTCGGGCTCAAGAGCCCGACGCTGCGCCGGTGGAAGTGACCGCCGGGGCCAAGGGAACGTGGGGGTGGCGCTCGGCCGGGGCGGGGTGGGGCCATTCTGTCAGGGCGCTTACAGCGTGGGGCGGTCGCTTGCCGCTACAATCGGGTATCCGAATTTTGGATTTTGGATTTTGGATTTT
>DATGEF010000558.1:0-19103 GCA_035310405.1 Chloroflexia bacterium
GCCAGCAACCCGGCCATCGACAACGACACCATCGTCTGGCAAAGCACCGTGCCCACCACGACGCTGCAGGTGCCGGCCGGCCTGGGGCGCTGGAGCGTCGACGGTTTTGACCTGGTGGCGAATCAGCCCTTCAGCCTGACCGAGAGCCTGCCCGGCGACCAGACCAATCCGGCGATCAGCGGCAACATCGTCGTCTGGCAAAGCTACACCGGCGCCGCCGGCCAGGCGCCGGCCGGACTCGGCCGCTGGAGCGTCGACGGCGTGTACCTCGACAGCCAGACGGTCTTCACCGTCACCGACAGCCTGGCCGGCGATCAGACCCACCCGGCCATAGACGGCAACCTGGTCGTCTACCAGGATGAACAGCCGGCGGCCGGGAGCCCGGATGGGCTGGGCCGCTGGAGCGTCGACGTCACCAACCTGGCGACCGGCACCAGCCGGGTGGTCTCCACCAGCAGCACCGATGCGACCGCGCCGGCCATCAGCCATGGCGTGATCGCCTGGCAGCAGACCAGCGTCGACGGCGACCCGGACGTCTATGCGACGGTGTGTACGGTAGGTTTCACGGATGTACCCCCGGACGCCTACTTTGCGCCGGCGGTCGCCTATCTGGGCTGTGACGCGGTGCTGAGCGGCTATGCCGACCACACCTTCCGGCCCTATAGCAACCTGACGCGTGGCCAGCTGGCCAAGCTGCTCGTCGTGGCGCGCGGCTGGGCCGCCGACACGACGGGCGGCCCGCACTTCACGGATGTCGGGCTGGGCGATCCCTTCTATGTCTATATCGAAACAGCCTACCACCGGGGGATCGCGAGTGGCTACAGCGACGGCACGTTCCGGCCGAATACGCCGGTGACGCGCGGCCAGCTGGCCAAGCTGCTGGTCGGCGCCTTCGGCTGGAGCCTGACGACGGCGGGCGGCCCGCACTTCCTGGACGTGCCGGCGAATAATCCGTTCTACGCCTATGTGGAAACGGCCTACGCCCACGGCGTGATCGCGGGCTACGCCGACAGCACGTTCCGCCCGTACACGACGGCGATCCGGGGCCAGGTCGCCAAGATCCTCTACAGCGCCCTCGGCACCCCGTAGGCGGAGTGCGGAGTGCGGAGTGTGGAGTGCGGAGTGCGGAGTGCGGGAGGCACGGGCATATTCCGCATTCCGCATTCCGCACTCCGCATTCGAGTAGGGGCCGCCGTCCGCCGCCTGGCCGGGCGGGCCTGGGGGCGCCGGCCGGTCCGTGCCATGACTCGGGTGCCGGTCACCTGCCGGGCCGCCTCGCCCCTGTTGCCGGTCGGGCGGCCGCTGAAGGTCCTCACCTGGAACGTCCAATTCCTGGCGGGCAAGGGGTATGTGTTCTGGTACGATCTCCCCGACAACCGCGGGCCCCATTCGCGGCCCAGCCGGGCCGCCATCGCGCGCACGGCGGCGGCGGTCGCGGCCGTGATCCGCGCGGAACGCCCGGACCTGGTCTTGCTGCAGGAGGTCGACCAGGGCGCGGCCCGCACGAACCACGAGGACCAGCTGGCCCGCCTGCTGGCGCTGCTGCCGGCGGAGTACGCCTGCACGACCTCGACGTTCTACTGGAAAGCGCCATATGTGCCCCACCCCCGCGTGCGCGGTGCCGCCGGGCTGACGCTCTGCACCCTGGCCCGGTACACGATCCGTGTGGCCGGGCGGTGGCCCCTGGCCGTCCCGCCGGCCAACCGCCTGACCCAGCAGCTGAGTCCCCGGCGCGTGATCCTGGAGACACGGCTGCCGCTGGCCGGCGGCGGCGAACTGGTGGTGCTCAACACACACCTCGACGCCTTTGCCCAGGGCACCGCGACCATGGCCCGCCAGGTGGCCCAGGTCGGGCACCGGCTGCGGCAACTGACCGCCGCCGGGCGGCCCTGGGTGCTGGGCGGCGACTTCAATCTGCTGCCGCCGGACGCCGCCGCCTACGACCGGCTCCCGGCCAGTCACCAGGCGTATTACAACCGCCCGACGGAGCTGGCGCCGCTCCTGGCTGTCTACCCGGCCGTCCCCAGCCCGACCGAAGCGGCCGGCCCGCAGGCGCCCGCCTGGTTCACGCACTTCCCCAATGACCCGGCGATCCCCGCCCCCGACCGCACGATCGATTACCTCTTCTTTGCCCCCGCCGTCCGGGTCGGGGCGCACTACGTCCGCCAGCACGATACGCTCACGATCTCGGACCACCTGCCGGTGGTGAGCATCTTCACGGTAGACCCAGCTGCGGCCAGCGCTGGAGAATCGTTTTGATGGCGGCGGGCAGCGCATGCCGGGCTTCGGGGTTGGCCCAGAGCAGCGCCGGGGCCGGGGCGCGCTCGGCGTCCGGGGGGGCGATGAGGATCGCGCTGAGGTAGGGATAGTGGTGGAGAAAGGCACGCGCCCCGTCGCCGCCCCGGCGGAGAAAAAAGGAGTCGTCCTGTTGCGCGGCCTGGGCTTTAAGGTACTGCATCGTGCGTGTGATCTCGGCCGCCGGGTAGGGGGCGCCCTCGGCGGCCAGGACCAGGAGGTTGGGCACGCTCGGCGGCATCTGGCCGATCTTGGCGCACAGGGTGTTGAGCAGCTTGACGTCGCCGGGGACCGGGGCCGCGTCCGCCCCCGGCGGCCGGGCGGCGGGGCGCAGCCGCGTCACCTCGACGTTGAAGGGGCTGTGGGTCCGAAAGGTCACCGTGAAGTCGGGGGCGCGTTGCTTGCCGACGCCGTACTTCTCGTACTCCAGGGCGAAGCGGCGCTCCTGCAGCAGGAGATACGCCGTCGCCAGCTCGGCCTGCAGGTCGCGGCTGCTCTCGGGGTCGGCCAGGCCGCGGATTTTCTTGCGGATCTTGTCGCGGTACGTTTCCACAAACGCCGCAAAGCGCGGCGACGCGGCCAGCCAGCCGCCGAGCGGCCCGCGCAGAACCGAGGCGCGCTGATCCAAAATATAGGCCAGCAGATCGTCGACTCGCATCGGCCCGTCCACCACCCCCATGCGCGATACCGTGAGCCCGCGAAGGCGGGCTTGGCCCGTTGTTGCCGCGGCTTCAGCCGCCGGGTCTCCGCCCGGCCGATCTCTCCCCGCCCCGCGCCGGGGCGGCGCCCGCCGCCGCGCGGGCCTGCGACATCGGGATCGCGCCGCGCACCCAGGCCCGTGTCTGCGCGATCGCCTGGCGGGGTCGCAAGTCCGCAGGCTGCACGGCCTCGAAGAGGGGCAGCACGTGCTCGGCGCACGCGGCCGCCCACAACGCCAGGAGCCGATGGTCGGTGTCCGTGAGCGTCCCCCCGCGACGGAGGGTGATGAAGCGGGGGTCGCGCACTTTGGGAAGGATCACGGCTTCACCTGTCCTGCGGGCCGCTGCCCAACTTTGAGTAGGCGGCAAACTTGGGATCGATCAGGCGCATTGCGCGCGATTGACAGAGCTATTCTAGCGAAGCCCGTATGGCGAGTCAAGAGCACATATTTTCTTGGCGGGCTTGACTTCCGCCGAAAATGGTGTACATTGAATACAACGAATACGTGGTATACCTTGTGTACAAGGAGACTCTATGAGCGCCCAGGTTAGCATCTCTGCCAAAGTCCCGGAAGAACTCAGCCGCCAGGTGGACCGCCTGGCCGCCGCCACGCACCGCAATCGGTCCTGGGTGGTGGAAGAGGCGCTGCGGGCGTACCTCGCGCAGGAACTGGCGTTCATCGAGGCGGTGGAGGAGGGCCTGCGGCAGCAGGAGGCCGGCGAAGTCGTGCCCCATGCGGAGGTGGTCGCCTACGTCCGACTCCGGCGCGCGCCGGAGTCGGACGTGAACCCCGGCTGATGGAGATTTTCTGGACTCGTGCCGCCCTGGCGGATATTGGGGCCGCCTGCGATTACATCGACCAGCGCAGTCCCCACGCGGCGGAGCTGGTCGAGGAGCACCTGATCGCGGCGGTGGCGCGTTTAGCCGACTTCCCGCACCTGGGCCGTCCGGGTCGCGTCGCCGGCACGCGCGAACTGGTGCTTACCCGCCTGCCCTATGTGGTGATTTACTCCGTCGGGCGCAGTCGCCTCACCATTGTGCGCGTGCTGCACACGGCGCAAGCCCGGCCGCCCGCCTCTATGGAGGATGTGGACGACACCTCCCCGTGCAGGGATCGCCCACTAGCGGGAGAATGAACAAGGAGCGAGCAACGATGGCGACCATCCGATTTGACGCGGAACTCTTTAACATCGGCGCCTGGACCCTGCTAAGGCTGCCGAAGAGTGCCAGCACGCAGCTTCCCTCCCGCGGCCTGACGATGGTGGAGGGCACCCTCAACGGGGTCCGCTTCCAAGCCGCGCTCGAACCCGATGGGAAGGGCAGCCACTGGCTCCGGGTCGATGACCCCCTGCGCGAAGCCACGGGAGCCGCCGCCGGCGAGATGGTTAGGCTGGCGCTTGAGCCGGCGCAAAAATGGCCGGAACCCCCGGTTCCCGAGGATGTGCAAAGCGCACTGGCGGCCGACCCCCAGGTCCATGCCCTCTGGATGGATTGCACGACCCTGGCGCGCTGGGACTGGATCCGCTGGATCCGGGCCACGGCGCAACCAGAAACGCGGCAGCGCCGGATCGCGGTCGCCTGCTCAAAACTCAAGGCCGGCATACACCGACCGTGTTGTTTCAACCGCAACCTCTGTACGGAACCCGCTGTCTCGAAGAATGGGGTGCTGCTGGAGCCGACGGAAACGCCATAGCTATCGGGTTCGCGCTGATCCGCCAGCGGGCGCGGTTCTTGTAGCGCAGGGGGTGTTGGGATAGTTATGGGCCGCAGCGCCCGGAAAGCGGCAAGCACAGGTGCCCAGCCCAGCGGGGCGGTCAATTGGCCCAGGCGCGTCTTCCGGCTTTGGCGCGGGCGGGCGATAAGATAAAGGGCAATGGAAGACACAACGGGGATACGATCGATCTGCGGGCGGGAGCGGGGCCGGGACGCGTTACGGGGCTAACGCCCCAACGACGAACCGGCTGTGTTTGTTCTCGCGTATACTGGAAGCGACTAACACAAAGGAGTTGTGATCATGGCGGAGAGCGTTTTGGACCATCGGATGCCCGCGAACGCGGCGGGCGCGGGCGCGTATGCGCCGGTGAACGGACTGAACCTGTACTATGAGAGCTATGGGAGCGGGCCGCCGCTGGTGCTGCTGCACGGCGGGTTTGGCGTGATTGGGCAGATGTTCGGGCACCTGATCCCGCTGCTGGCCGCGCAGCGGCAGGTGATCGCGGTGGAGCTACAGGGGCACGGGCATACGGGGGATATTGATCGCCCGTTGAGCTTTGCCGCGATGGCCGACGACATCGCGGCGCTGCTCGCGCACCTGGGGCTGGCGCAGGCCGACTTGTGCGGGTATTCGCTGGGCGGCGGGGTGGCGCTGCAAACGGCCATCCGTCACCCCGAGGTGGTGGGCAAGCTGGTGCTCATCTCGGCCCCGGCCCGGCGGCAGGGCTGGTATCCCGCGACGCTGGCGGGCATGGCGGCGGTCAATGGGGTGGTGGCGGCGACCTGGGTGGGCAGCCCGATGCACGAGGCGTATGCCGCCGTGGCGCCGAACGTGGACGCTTGGCCCGCGCTGGCGGACAAGCTGAACGCCTTGCTCGGTCAGGACTATGATTGGTCGGCCCAGGTGGGCGCGCTGCCGATGCCGGTGCTGATTGTGGTCGGGGATGCCGACGCGGTGCGGACGGCCCACGCGGTGGAGATGTTCGGCCTGCTGGGCGGCGGGCAGCAGCCGGCAGGGCTGGGCGTGCCGCTGCCGCAGGGGCGGCTGGCCATCCTGCCGGGCACCACGCATTATGACATCATCTTCCGCACCGACCTGCTGCTGCCGATCCTGACGACCTTCCTCAATGCCGCGCCCGCGGAGGCGCGGATGGAACCACCAGCCTAGGCCGCGAGCGTGGCCACGCGGGGCGGCCCCAGGTGTCCAGGTAGAGCGTGCGCATGAGCATGTACCAATCCGTGATGGAGTCGGCCCAGCTCACGTAGGCCCGGTAGCCCGCCACACAGGCATAGCCCGCTGTACAGCGGATATTGCCGATGCCGCGCGTGACCCGCGCGACCCCGCGTGTGCCCGCCTGGCTTTCGACGACGAAGAAGGCGAGTGCCCAGGCCGGGTCAATGCCGGAACGTACCCCGAGATCGTAGAAAGTGCGCCCCTGCCCGGCCGCCGGCGAGCCGTAGGCGGCCAGCACGGCGTCGATCTGGGTGGCGCTCATCGTCGGCGCCCGATCCAAGTCGCCGTTCGTCCCGCGCCGGGCGCGCACAATCCCCCCATCCAAGCCGACCACGAGCGGACCAGCGGGGATCGGGAGCCGGCTCAGTTCGGCCGGGGCGCCTTCTATATATATGGTTTGTTCGTTCCCCAGCATTTGCTCCTTGCTGGCCCAGGCGCGCTGGATCGCCGTCAGCAAAGGGGCCGTGGAGGGTCTCCTGGCGTGCTGCCGGGCCGCCTGGGTGGAGGGCCGGGTCGCGGCGCTGGATGCCGCCACGCAGCAGCGCATCGAAATGGCGCTGGCCGACCTGGCGCAGCAGGGGATGCGCGTGCTCGGCCTCGCGGTGCGCCCGCTGCCGCGCCTGCCTGAGCTTGAAGTCGGCCCAGGGATCGAGCGCGATCTGATCTTCGCCGGCCTGGTCGGCATGCAGGATCCGATCCGCCCGGAGGTCCACGCCGCGGTCGCCACCTGCCGCGCCGCCGGCATCCGCCCGGTGCTGATCACCGGCGACCATCCGCTGACCGCGCAGGCCATCGCCCAAGACCTGGGCATCGGCGGGCCAGACGCGCTGCTGACCGGCGCGGAACTCGATTCCTTGTCGCAGGCGGCGCTGGAAGGCGTGGTCGACCAAGTCTCGGTGTACGCGCGTGTCTCCCCCGAGCACAAGTTGCGCATCGTGGAAACGCTGCAACGGCGTGGACAGATCGTGGCGATGACCGGCGACGGGGTCAACGACGCGCCCGCCCTGAAGCAAGCCGACATCGGCGTGGCCATGGGCCGGGCGCGTCGTTGACCCCGTCGCCAAAGAGGCGGCGGACATCGTGCTGCTCGACGACAACTTCGCCACCATTGTCGCCGCCGTGGAAGAAGGCCGGGTCATCTACGACAATGTGCGCAAGTTCATCAAATATATCCTGGCCGGCAACGTAGGGGAGCTGGGCGTGATGCTGCTGGCGCCGGTGGTGGGGATGCCGCTGCCGCTGCTGCCACTGCAGATCCTCTGGATCAACCTCGTGACGGACGGACTGCCCGCCCTGGCTCTGGGCGTCGAGCCGGCCGAGCGGGAGGCCATGCGCTGGGCGCCTGCGGCCCGGCGTCAGGGCGGGGGCGCCGGCGCTAAGCGGTCCATGACCGCCTGGGCGGCGAAAATGGGCAGGAACGCCGGGATCGGCAGGTCGAGCATCTCGGGAAGCACCGCGCGGGCCTGCTCGCGGAGCACCGCGTCGGGCACGGACCCCCCGATCAGCTGGTGGAGCTCGGCGACGACCCGATCGACCAGCTCCTCGCTGATCGGGGGCGCGGTGAGAGAAACAGGGAGAGCCATCGTTTTCTCCTTGTTGCCGCCTCCCCTCCACGAGGGGGGCCAGCGGTGGGTCGGGGACTCAAGTATGCAGTCGTCACCCTGCTATTATAGCACATCGCGCGCGCCCCTGCCGCCGGCCCGGACCCTTTCAGCCGAAAAGTACTATGTCGCCGTGCTGAATCACCCATCGTCGTCCACTAACGCGGCCAAGTCCTGGGCGAGCGCTTCGGGCGCCTGCGCGACGTGGAGCGTGGCGATCGCCCGGAGGAAGCCCGCCACGTCGAACTGTTCGACGACCGCGCGGCGGCGCAGCTCCACGGGCAAGAGGTGGTGGTAGGCCCCGAGGGCCAGGAGCGGCTCGTAGCGCCGGTATTGATCCTCCAAGTAGCGGGTGACCTGCTCCCGGGTCCAGATCGGGATCGCGTCCAGCGCCTCGTCGAGCCGCAGGCACACGCCGAGCTCGGACGTCTCGCGGGCGGCCAGCGTGTAGCGGATGAGATCGAGGGCGGCCCGGCCATAGACATCGCCCAACCAGTGGAACCACAACCAGCCGTCGCCGGACGGAATCAACGGCGCGGTGGCGGGCGCCAGCCCCACCTGGGCCGGGAACTGGTGCGCCAGGTCGTAGCTCAAGAGCTGGCGGGTGGAGAGATAGCGCAGGTGCGCTGCGGGATCGGCGCCGCGATAGGGCGACACCCAGAGCGATTCGCTGTCCGACCAGGTCACGTTGACCGGCCGCCCCTCCAGGGTGAGCAGGTCGCGGTCGAACCATTGGCGGTCCACGCTGGCCACGACCCGCTGGCTCGCCTGGTCGCGGATTTTGATCTGGTCGGCGCCGGCCAGCGCGAGATTGCTATGCAGGCTGAGCACGCCGCGCTCGGCCGCCTGCAGATCGACCAGCTCGTTCAGGCGGGGGCCGGCGCGCCATTCGCCGGGGCGCCCACTTTGCAGATAGCCCCAGCCCTGCAACGTCCCCAGGATGGTCTGGAGATCGGCGGTCGTGAGCAGGCCGGCGAATACATCCCCCAGGGGCGCGAGGCGCACAGCTCCGCGAGGACTCTGCTTGAGCAGGCTGAAGATCTGCTGGATGGCAACCGCCGGGCGAAAGGCGGCGGGCGGCACCACATAGGTCTGGGCGCCGAGCAGCACGCCGAACATGATGCGCTCCAGCGGCGTGCGGTAGAAGCAGGCGACCTGGGCCACGGGTTGGCGGCGATTGGCGCGCCCCACGCGCTGCACGAAGGCCGCCGTGCTGCCCGGCGCCCCGACGAGCAGCGTGACATCGATGTTGCCGACGTCGATCCCCAACTCCAGGGTGCTGCTGGCGAAGCAGAGCGCAGCTTCGCCGTGCGCGAACTGCCGCTCGATCTCGACCCGGCGCTCCCATTCGAGGTTGGAGTAATGCACATACACGGCCTCGCCAAACGGCGAGCCGGCCGCGCGCACGGTAGCGGCATAGCTTTCAATCTCGGCGCGCGTGTTGCAGAAGGCCAGGGCCTTGCGCCAGCCCCGCGCGCGGAAAGTCTCCAGGTAGGCGAGCAAGGGCGCGGGCGACTCTTTGGCCAGCGCAATCTGCTCGGCGTGGATAGCGCGGGCGCCCGCCACCTGCACCACGCGCACACCGGCGAAATAGCGCGCCGCGGTCGCCTCCGGCGCCGCCAGCGTGGCCGACAAGGCCACGCCCTGCACGGCCGCGTCCGGGGCATCGCCGACCTGCGCGGCATGCGCGCGCACCTGGCGCACGCGGTTCAGCAGCACACGCAGCTGGTCGCCGCGCGCCGTGCCCTCGAAAATGTGCAGCTCGTCGACCACCACGGCGCGCACGCCGGCCAGCACTTTGGCCTGGTTGGCGAGCAGGGCGTCGAGCGACTCCGGGGTGGTCAGCAGCAGATCGGCCGGGCGCTTGGGGTCGAAGGTGGTCAGGTCATGCGTTTTCATAGCATAGGTGATGCGCAGCATCTCCAGGGGGGCAGCCAGGCGGGTCCAGATATCGTTAATCAGGGCGCGGGTCGGCAGCAGGTAGAGGATGGTCAGGCAGTGGGGCGGGCGATCGGGGGGCAGGTGGCGCTCGATCAGGGGGGCCAGCGCGGCCTCCGTCTTGCCGCTGGCCGTGGGCGCCACCAGCAGCACCGTGTCGCCGGCCAACAACGGCGGGATGGCCGCCAGCTGTGCCGCCGTAAAATTGCCATGCCGGCGGAAGAAGGCACCCCAGGTGCGCGGCAGGGCGGCTTTTAGCTCATGCGGGCTCACAAGATATCGCCGACCGCGATGCCGCCCTCCAGGCCGCCGGGCAGGGGCAGCGTCTCGTCCCGGCGCGCCGTTCGGGCCGTCAGATATTTGCCGGCCTGCGGGTCCGTATAGACTTCGACCACGCCGTCCACGAGGTTGACCACCCAGTACTCCGGAATGCCGGCCGCAGCGTAGAGCGGGAGCTTGCCGCCGCGGTCGAGCTTGAGGGTGCTGTCGGCGACTTCCACGAGCAAGATGACATCCTCCGGCCCGGGCCGTTTGCCGGCGTAAAGATCCGCGCGCCAGTGCAGGATGGTTATATCCGGCTGCGGGCGTGAATTGCTTTGGGGTAAGCCCAGCGAGTTACCCTGGGGCCACACGACGGCGCGCCGGCGATAGTGCTCAAAGAAAAGGAGGTGCAGCCGGGTCACGGCCGTTTCGTGCTCCGGCCCAATCGGTGGCATATCGACTATTTCACCTCTAATCAACTCAAGGCGCGCTTCAGGCGCGAAGACCCCGGCCGCCACCATCCGCTCATATTCTTCGAGAGTGACCGTATGCCGCCTGGCGTCGATTCGTGGTACAACTCGCAGGGCCATCGTTCACCTCACTCCCTATCAGGCAATCGTGAAAAGCGTTCCCGCCAAGCCGGCGCCCAAAAGATGCAAGATCAGAGCTTGAGGCCCCGTTTCAGTTCGTCGGCCAGTTCATCCGGCGGGTAATCGGTATGCAGGTAGAGAAGGTCACACACCGTCACGGCCGTGCGGATCAGACTGCGCAGATTGATGCGGTGCTGCGCCAGGGCACGGGAAAGCATCCCGGCGATAGTGATCAGGACATCCAGGTAGCGCTCGCGATCCGGGGTGTAATCATAGGCCAGCGCGTGATAGCGCAGCAGCGTGGCGAAGAATTCGCGGATGTCTTTTTCGATGAAGCGGTCGTCCAGGCGGACGATATGCGAGGGCGCGAGCCAGATGCCCACCGGCATGCGGTCGGCGCTCTCGGTCAGGGCAAAGAGAAAAAGCACGTGGGATTCGGAGCTATAACTCACGGGGTATTCGGCGCGGGGATTGTCGGGGATATCTCGCAGGTCGATGCGCGAGTTGTTGGGCCCGAGGGCGCCGGCGATCATAGCCTTGAAAAACGAATCGGCGCGCTCCCGTTGCGCGGTGCGCAGCAGCGAGTAGTGCTCGGACTCGTCGATCAGCACCGTTAACCCGCTGTAGCCCAGCATGGTGGCCAGCTTGCCGATGCCGGTGAGCAAGTACGTGTACTGGCGCGCCGTCTCGCCGGTGAGATAGAGGGGCGGCGGCTTCTTCAGGCAGGTCTTCATCTCGGCCTGCGGCTTGGCCTGGCCGCTCAGCCACTGCACCAGTTGGTCGAACGCGCTCTGGCTCGGGCAGTCTTGCAAAGCCAGCAGCGTCGCGGCCAGCGGGCAAGTTTTCGCCTCGCGCGGACAGATCTCGACGAACCGGGCGATCACGGCCGGGTTCGCCAGCGCCTTGTTCAGCAAGGGGCGCAGCCCGCGCTCGTCCGTGTCGGGATAGCGCAGCGAGGTGACCAGCGCCTCGTAGATCTTGTGCGCTTTGCTCGGCGGCACTTCGACCAGGTCCAGGCTGGCGTTGGCCGCGAGGAAGTTCTCGCGCAGGCCCAGCCGCGCCGCCAGCTCGATGTAATGGCTTTTGCCGAAGCCGTAATCGCCGATCACGGCGAGCACATCGCCGTTGCGCTCCCGGGTGCGGGCCAGGGCCCGGTCCAGCGTCACGCGCTCGGCTTCCAGACCGATGGTCAACATTTCGGCATCCTGCACCGGGACGACGCCGACCCGCAGCGCCTCCAGCGTCTGCTGCGCGCGAAACTGGTCGACTTCCAGCACCACGGCGCGGGCCGGCGGCGGGGGGACCAGGCTCGCGCTCTGGAGCGCCGCCACCGAGCCCTGGTCGAACTCTTTCGCGGGTAAGCGGAACCGCCGCCCGGAGTCGAACTGCACCTCCCACTCAAACCCGCCCATGAAGGTTTTGAGCAGCAGCCCGGCGCCAAACTGCGGGTGATAGACCTGCTGTGACTCCACCGTCGCCACTCCTAATACGGTCCCTGCTCGGCGTCCGCCAGCAAGCCCAGGGCCTCGCTCTGCCCGCGGATCACGGCTGTGGCGTATTCCAGGGTGATCAGGGTCTCGCCGGTTTCTTTCTGGCGAAACCATTCCGTGACCAGCGCTTTCACGAACAGGCGGCGGTGGCTGATCGCCAGGTAGGAATTGCGCGCGGCTTCGGATAAGATCTGCACGTTCGTGGTCTGCAGGTCGCGGTTGAGGCGGACATCATAGGCGACTTCAAAGATGGCCATGAGCCGGTAGCCGATCTGATTCAGCAGCTGATCGTCGGGCAGGTCCAGGTGGTCCAGGTTGATCTGGGGGCTGAACGGGTTCACGCGGGAGAAATAGTCCGCCGCCTGCACGCGCTGCTGGAGGGCCGGGTATTTGGGGACCACGGTGTGCAGGAAATCGGGCGGCACGGCGTACATGAAGAGCGCGCCCGGCAGGTCTTCGCGGCAGCGGTCGATCACTTCGCGCAGGTTATCGGTCGCCGTTTTTTCGGCTTTGCCGCCGATGCTCAGCATGCGGTCGCCCTCGTCGAAGAGCAGGGCCAGGCCGGTGTAGCCCAGGGCGCGCACGGTCTGGCACAAGGAGCGCAGCATCTTGAAGGCATTGTTCTTATTGATCTTCTCGGTCACGCCGATGGCCCGCAGATCGCGCATATCTTCGGGGGTGACTTCTTCGCCGTGCAGCCAGCGCTCCAGCGACTCGACGCGGCGGTCCTGGCCGCGCAGCAGGGCGTGGAAATAGCCCTGCACCGCTTTGTGGAAGCTCAGGCTGTCGACCGCGCTGGTGGCCAGGGTGTGCAGGAAAGCCCGCACTTCGGGGATGTCCTGGACCCCGTCGTCCTGCAAGTCGACGCCGTGCGGGCTGGCCAGGCGGCGCAGGGTGCCTTCGAGGAAGCGCGAGAGGCCGTGCTCGTCTTCGCTCAGGCTGCCGAGCTCGTGCCAGACCAGCGAGGAGGCCACGGCACCATAGACGCGGCGCTGATCGTCATACGGGCTTTCTTTGGGGCTGAGGTCGACTTTGCTGACCGCGAACTCACGCTGCCAGGCGCGGTCGCGCACGCAATAGAGGAAGTGCGACTTGCCGCTGCCGTAGTCGCCGACCACCAGCTTGAACACCGCGCCGCCGTCGGCCAGGTAGGACCCCAGGTAGTGCGTGTCGATGGCGTTGAGCAGCGATTCGTTGCCGACGTTGTAGTAGCTGACCCCTTTCGACACGGGCGTGCCCGATTGGCCCAGGGTGTCGATGATTTGCCGGGCGAGGCGCGGTTCAGGCAGCATGGCTAGTCCTTCGCAAATTCCACGTCGGCGAAGTAGCGCCCATCATAGGGCGTGTCGCCTTCCACGATCCACATGCTCAGCGCCGGCTTCTCGGCTTGCGACTTGGTGGCGACATGCACTCTGACCACCTGGCCGCCGACGGCCTGGCGCCGGCGGTTGGTAAACTCGTAGAAGTCGTAAATGAACTGCGCGCGCGTGTAATCGACGAAAGTATGCTTGCTCGGCGCGCTGAAGAAGGCGCGGCTCTGGCGCAGGATCACTAATTCGAGGTAGCATTCGACGATATTGACGCGCGAGTGGGTGGTGCCGCGCTTGTGCCGGGCGACCTGGTAGGCGTCGTGGAACTGGGCGATCCAGGCCGCGCCGTCCAGGTTGCGCCCGGCGATCGCTTTCGCCGCGCCCTGGTAGGCGCGCATGGCCGCCTCGACCGTGATCGGGATATGCGGCACGACGACGTCTTTGCCGTAGCGCAGCACGAGGGCGCGCTTGGCGAAGTTGGCTTCCAACTCAAAGCGCCCGATCTCGAATTTGGGCGCCCGCCCGCCGATGGTGATGCCCTGCTCGGCCAGCGCGGTGCGCAACCGCCCGCCGAACTCGTCGCCCAGCCCGCGCTGCGCGAGGTCGAGCTCGGCGCCCAGCTCAGGGAGCCGATCGAGGATCTCGGGCTGCCGGGAGGCCTGCAGCACGGTGCGGGCCTTTTCCAGGCGCACGACGTCGACCGGCTCGGTGCGCAACGCGGCCGCGGCATCGCGGAGCGCGCCGCTGAGGGCGGCGAGGCTCTTGAGGTCGCGGCGCAGGTCCGGCAGCAGCGGGTCGATGGCCTCTTCTTTGAGCCGCGCTCGGGCAAAGGCCTGTTGCGCGGCGTCGACGTCGATCGCCAGGTGTTGCGCGCTGACCTCGCGTAGCGCCTTTTGCGCCTTGCCGTGCGCGTCGGTCACCGCCTTGAGCCCGGCTTGCAGGCCCGCGACGGCTTTTTGCTTCTGCGCATAGGTGTCGCGCAGTTGGTCGAGTTGGCTAATCAGCACTTCGTTAGGCATAATCCCTCTTCAGAGCACTAAGAATCCGCAGTCAAACAGCCCCTATTGTACCATATCACTGTGTAAAGTGCGAACTATTTGTAGAAGGCGAAGGTGCAGGTGGGGCCGCCGGTGGCCCGGCAGACGACCTCGACCACGCGCATCCGGCGCGCCATCAGGCGCGAGGCAAAGCCGGCGTAAAACGCTTCCGAGTTGGCGCAGATCGGGGCGCTGACCGGGGGCAGGCTCAGGCAGGTGGGGCATTCGCCGACGGACAGATACCAGGCGCTGGCATCCTCCGTCAGGGTGGTGGGGGCCCAGGTGCGCGTCACGATCTGGCCGATGCTGCGCACCAGCGGGGCCAGGCGGGCCTCTGGTGGCAAGGCGGCCAGGTTGGCCTGCAGCGCCTGGATCCCGGGATCTTGCAGGGTGCGGGGCACAGCCAGGGCGCCAATGTTCCGCAGGAACAGGCGGGTCAACGGCTCGCCGAGCATGGCGTAGACCCCCGCGGGGAGGCGGCTGAACTCGACCGCGGTGCAGGCCGGGGCCTCGTTCAGCGGCGGCAAGGTGTGCAGGTAGCGGCTCAAGCCGGCCTGTTCCAGCAGTTGCGGGTACTGGGCGCCGCTGGCGCGGCGGGTCGCCTGCAGGGTCGCCCGCAGCACCGTGCCCGCTACGCCTCCCGCCAAGCAAATGCTCCTTCGCGCCCGCCCCCTATCGCCCGCCCAAAAACGATCGCCGGGATCGCGGGTGCCGTGGATCTTAGCAGGATCTGGGCCGCGCGAGTGGGGAAGGTAGCAGAAGCAGTTCACGACCGAATCGCAGGCGTTTGTCACATCGAACCAAACGTGCTAAAATCCTTCCTGACAACCGCACCAGTTGGATCACGCCGGTAAGCTGCGGGCCATGCAATTCCTGGTGGCCGATCTCGCCCACGAAGAAGGCGCGTTGCTGCCCCCAGGGACGCTTTACGAGGTCTGGTCCCCTTACGACGCGCCGGCCGCCGCCGACGCGCTGCTGAAGATGCTGAAGGAGCACGAGCCGCCTCATGCTAACTGACGGCCACGGGAGCCGATAAAGGGCCACACCTTCGCGCAGCCAGCCTCGGACCCCCCGCCGCCGCGATCCGCTGCACGCGGCCCACCTGACCTGGGGCAAAGTCCGCACAGGAGGCACGAGCGGCGGAAGATGCGCGCTAGCGGGCCAAACGGCAGGCTGCTAGGCGTCTCAACGCCCCAGCGACGAACTAAGGGCGAATCCCTCGCGCAGCCAGGCGATGGCGAGGGCCATTGCGCCCCGGGCCGCTGCGGTTTCGGCCAGGGGGTTCAACATGACGAAGTCGTGGATGGTACCCCCAAACCGGGCCGCGGTGACGCGCACTCCGGCCCCGCGGAGCTTGCGGGCATAGGCCTCGCCCTCGTCGCGCAGCACGTCGGCTTCGGCGGTGATTACCAGCGCCGGGGGCAGCCCCCGGAGCTGGGCGGCGCTGGCGCGCAAGGGCGACGCGGTGATCTCCTTGCGCTCGCCCGGATTGGTGGTGTACTGGTCCCAAAACCACTGCATCCCGTCGCGCCGCAGGTAGTAGCCTTCGGCGAACTGGCGGTACGACTCGGTGTCGCAGCTGGCGTCGGTGACCGGGTAGAAGAGCAGTTGGCGCGCAAGGGCCGGCTCCCCCCGCTCCTTGGCCAGCAAGGTCAGGGCGGCCGTCATATTCCCGCCGACGTTATCCCCAGCCACCACCAGCCGCTCTGGGTCCATGCCGTGTTTCGCTCCATGTTCAGCGACCCACTTCGTCACCACATAGCACTCCTCGAGGGCCGTCGGGTATTTGGCCTCCGGGGAAAGGCTGTAATTGGGGAAGACGACCGTCGCCCCGGCCCCCCGCGCGAGTTCGCGGACCAGCCGGTCATGGGTATGCGCGTTGCCAAACACCCACCCGGCCCCGTGGATGTACACGATGACGGGGAGGGTGGGCGGCGCGTCCGGGGGCCGCAGGATGCGGATCGTGATCGGGCCCCGCGGGCCGTCAGGGATCGTGTGGTCCTCGCTGTCGACGGGGAGCATGGGCACCGGGCCGGCCTGCGCCGCGTCCAGGGCCGTGCGGCCCTTTTCGGGACCGAGATTGAAGATGAAAGGCGGGGTCGCGGTGGCTGCGGTGAACGCTTCGGCTTCGAGTTCTAACAGCACTCTGGTTGTCATCCGTGGATCTCCTGATCAAATCAAATACCCTGATCGGGGGCTTTTCCGGCCATCTGGAGCAGGCCCTGTGTGCCAGATTGCCGCAATCGGAGCACGAGCCACTTATACTGCACTCATACTGCAATAGTAGCGGGCCCTGCGCGCCGTGTCGTGAGCGTTTCCACTCATTTTTCAGGGCGGTGCCGCGAAATCAGTGTGGCAACTGAGCAGCGCAAGCGGTATAATCGCAGCATGGAGCAGTTCTCGGACGCGGCGCGCAACGCGGCCTTTGGGCCGCGCATGCTGACCTTGCGCACAGCAATGGGACTGACACAGGAGACCGTGGCCGCGCATCTGGGCGTCTCGCGGCGCACGATCGGGGACTGGGAAGCTGGCAACAAGTATCCCAAGGCCGACCACCTCAAGCAGTTCATCGTCCTCGCCGTCCAGTACCGGACCTTTCCCGCCGGGCGCGAAGAAGCCGAGATCCGGGCGCTCTGGCGCGCGGCGCGCCAGAAGGTGCTGCTTGACGAGGCGTGGCTCGCGGCGCTGCTGGCACCGCCCCCGGTCGCCGAGAGCCGGGTGCCGGCCCCCACCCCCATCCCAGCGCGGGAGGCGCAACTGCGGATGCGGGATGGCTCAGCGGGGGTGAGCAACCTGCCCCTCCAGCCCCCCCCCTTTTTCGGGCGCGGCGCCGAATTGGTGGAGATCGGCCGCCGCCTGAGCGATCCAGCCTGTCGCCTGCTGACGCTGATCGGCCCCGCCGGGGTCGGCAAGACGCGGCTGGCGGTGGAGGTCGCCGCGAGTCAAGCCGGCAGATTCCGCGATGGGATCGTCTTCGTCGCGCTCGCCTCCGTCGGCGCTCCAGACCAGATCGTGTCCACCATTGGCGCGGCGCTCAACCTGTCCTTCGCCGGGCAGGTGGATCCACCCGCGCGCCTGTTGAGCTATCTCCGCGAACGCCACCTACTGCTGGTGCTTGATAATTTCGAGCACCTGCTGGAGGGGACCCATCTGGTTGGCGCTATCTTGGAGCGCGCCGCGCAGGTCACCCTCCTGGTGACCTCGCGCGAGCGGTTGGACTTGCGGGCTGAATGGCTGTTTGATGTCGAGGGGCTGGCCTATCCACCGGGCGACCTCGCGGAAAACGACCCCGGCGCCCAGCCCATCCTGGCAGAACTGACGCGCTATAGCGCGGTCCAACTGTTTGTCCAGCGCGCCACACAGATCCAACCCGGGCTGCCCCTAACCGAGGCGACGCTTGCCGTGATTGCGCGGATCTGCCGGCAGGTGGCAGGCCTGCCGCTGGCGATTGAACTTGCCGCGGCGGGCGCGCGGACCTTGTCTGTTACCGAGATCGAGCAGCAGATCCGCGCGAGCCTGGATGCATTGGCAACCCCGCTCCGCGACGTGCCGGCGCGACACCGCAGCATGCACGCGGCACTGGATCACTCCTGGCGCTTGCTGAGCGAGCCGGAGCAGGTATTGTTTAGCCGCATGGGGGTCTTCCGCGGCGGATGCGCCGCGGAGGCGGCGGAGCAAGTGGCTGGCGCCACATTCTCGGCGCTCACGGCGCTGGTCAACAAGTCCCTGCTGCGCGAGAGCATTCCGGAAACGCGCACGCTCCCTGGGCGCGCCGCGTCGAACGTGGCAGCGGAACTCCGCTTCTTCTTGCTGGAGCCGATCCAGAAGTACGCGCTGGAGAAACTGGCAGAGCGGGGTGAGTCCGAAGCCGCGCAGCGCGCTCATGCCACCTACTACCTGGCCTGGATCGAAGCCGCGATGTCCCAGGAAGACCGCCCCCCGGCGGATATGACGATCCAGCAGGTTGCCCGTGAGTACGACAACCTGCGCGCCGCGCTGCAGTGGTCGCGCCACCGTGACCACGTCACTCTGGGCCTGCGGCTCGCCGTGGCGCTCTGGCCGTTCTGGCGGGCTTACGGATATACCAGCGAGGGGCGAAGCTGGTTGGACGAGTTGCTGGCGCTGGCCAACCACCCGGATACCCAGGCACTGACGGCCCGCGCCAGCGCGCTGCGCACAGCGGCGTGGTTAGCCTCCGACCAGCACGATTACGCGCAGGCCAGGCAGCTCTTCGCGGAGAGTATCGCGCTGCGACGGAAACTGGGCGAGACCGAGGGCGAGACGGGCTTGCTGCTCAACGCGGCCCGCCAGGCCCGTGCCGCGGGGCAGTACGGGACGGCGACCGCGCTGTTGGAAGAGGCCGTGGCACGGCAGCGCGCCGGAGGCGATCGCGGGACCATGGCCACTGAGGGCCTGGGGCGGTCGCTCTACGAGTTGGGGCTGGTCCTGCGCGAGCAGGGCGAGTTTGCGGGCGCCGCCGCCCTCTTCGGCGAGAGTCTGGAACTGCATCGCGCGCTGGGGGATCGCGAAGGGCGCGCCGCCGCGCTGTTGGGGCTGGGCGACATCGCGCGGGACCAGGCCGCGGCCCCGCAGGTGCGCGAGTATTGCGCGGAAAGCCTCGCGATCTTCCGCGAACTGGGCATGCAGTGGGCGATTGGCTTTGCGCTCAATAACCTGGCCCTGGGGGCCTACTTGGAAGGCGACCTGACTCAGGCCGACGCCCTGATCCGTGAAAGCGTCGCCTTGTTTCGTAGTATGCAGGCTGAGGCGAGCCTCGGCGAGGCGTTGATTACCCAGGGGCATGTCTTGCGGGCGCGGGGTGCGACAGCGGCCGCCGACGCAGCAATGAGCGAAGCGTTGCGGCTCGTGCAGACCCGGGGGCCGCGCCTGCTGGTGGCGATCGCGGTGGAGGGCCTGGCCGGGCTGGTGGCGCAG
>DATGEF010000559.1:0-2949 GCA_035310405.1 Chloroflexia bacterium
TGGTCGGCATCCCGTCCGGCGTCACGGAGGTCGAGAAGCGGGCCGCGCATGATGCGGCGATCCACGCGGGCGCGCGGGAGGCCTATCCGGTGGAGGAGCCGATGGCGGCCGCGATCGGCGCGGGGCTGCCGGTGCAGGAGCCGGTCGGCAGCATGATCGTCGATATTGGCGGCGGGACCACCGAAGTGGCCGTAATCAGCCTCGGCGGCATCGTGATCAACCATAGCATCCGCACCGCCGGCGACGAGATCGACGAGGCGGTCATCCATTACGCGCGGCGCGAGCACAACCTGCTGATCGGCGAGCGGATGGCGGAGGCGGCCAAGATCGCGGCCGGCTCGGCGTACCCCTTGATCGAAGAAAAGCAGGTCACGTTGCGCGGCCGAGACCTCGTCACCGGCCTGCCGAAGGCGGTTGAGGTGTCGAGCGTCGAGCTGCGCGAAGCGATCGCCGGCCCGGTCACCGCGATCATCGAGCTCGTCAAAGTCGCGCTCGAAGAGACGCCCCCCGAGCTGGTGGCCGATATCATGCAGAACGGGATTACCCTGGCCGGCGGCGGCGCGCTGCTGGCCGGGCTCGACCGCCGGCTGACCGTCGAGACCCGGATGCCCGTGTACATCGCCGAGGACCCCTTGACCTGTGTTGTGCGCGGCACCGGCCGGATCGTCGAGTCGCTGGAGCAATATTCCCGCGTGCTGGCCAGCAGCTCGGCCACGCGGCGCGTAATCGTGTAAGGCCCGCGGAAAGCCAGGCATGAAAGGACGCGACCGCCCCCTCGAATCGACTCGCACCACGTCGCGCACGTTGACGCTTTTGGCGACCGCTATCTTGCTGGCGTTGGCCTTGATCGGGCTCAGCCCGACGCCGGCCTTGCAGCCGGTGCGCGGCGTCCTGGAAGCGGCGGTCGCGCCCCTGCAACACGCCGTCAGCGCGGCCACCTACAACCTGGACAGCTGGATCCAGACGGCCACGGCGATGCACGAGCAGACCGCGGAGATCGCGCAGCTGCGCGAAGATAATGCCCGGCTGCAAACCGAAAACGCGCAGCTGCGGGGGCTCCCGGCCGAGAACGCCACGCTCCGGCAAATGCTGGGCTTCCAGCGCGAGCAGCCCGACCTCCATACGCTGCCCGCGTCCGTCGTGGGGCGCGATCCCAGCGGCCTGGCGCGGATTCTCGTGCTCGACCATGGCACCGCGGATGGGGTGCGCGAGGGTATGGCCGTGACCAGCCCCGGCGGCTTTTTGCTCGGCCGCGTCAGCAAAGCGACCGAGCATGACGCCACGGTGCTGCTGATCGACGACGTCGATAGCTCGATCGCGGCGGTCGTCGACCGCACCAACGTCGCCGTCGTCGTCTGGGGGGAAGCGCAAAATGGGGGCCGTCTGGTGGCCCGCCACCTGGCCCAGAACGCGGATGTCGGGCGGGGGGACTTGCTCAAAACCTCAGGGATCGGGGGCTCCTTCCCCCGCGGTCTCCTGCTCGGGCAGATTTACGAGATCCACCAGAAGAGCTTTGAAAAGGAAGAAGAAGCTGTAGCCTACCCGCTGGCCGACTCCAACGCGATCGACCAGGTGTTGGTGATCCTGGGGGCCGGCGGCCCGAATCCGGCGCCCGGGCCGGGGCTGCCGCCGACGCCGGATGGGGGCGCGACCGCCACGCCGGGGCTGCCGCCGCCGTTATACCCGGTGCCGCCCACGGCGACCACCGTGCCAACGCGCACGCCGCCGCCCACGATTACCCCGGTACCGACCTTGACTCCGACTCCGATCCCGCGGAAGAAGCGCTAAGATGATGACCGTGGCCGGCCTGGTGCTGGTGGTGCTCGCCGGGCTCTTGCAAACCAGTGTCCTGCCGGTGCTGCTGCCGCAGGCGGTCCACGTCGACCTGCGGCCCGATCTCTTGCTGCTGCTCGTCGTCGCGGTCACCCTCGCCCACAGCCTGCACGAGGCGACGATCTGGGCCTTCGCGGGCGGCCTCTTTCTCGATCTCCTGTCGGGCGTGCCGCTGGGCACGAATGCACTCTGTCTGATCCTGGTGGCCGCGCTGGCGAGTCTGGGCACCAGCAACCCGTTTCGCGCCCACCTGATCATGCCCCTGGGCATGGTCTTCGTCTGCACGATCTTCTATTATTTGCTGCTGCTCGGGCTGCGCACCATCCTGGGCCAGCATTTCTCCTGGCTCGACGCCCTGGCGGCCGTGGTGCTGCCCACGGCCCTCTTTAACGTGGCGCTCATGCCCTTGATCTACAGCTTGCTGCTCTGGCTCGCCGACCGATTCGCGCCGCGCTTACCCCAAGAATGGCAATAGCAATGGCCCTAAGATGAAGCGATCCACCCTGATTATTTTCTCGGTCCTGCTCGGCCTGTCGTTTCTGGCGCTCGGCATCCGCCTGGTCCAGATGCAGGTGATCGAAGGCGGGATTTACCAGACGCAGGCCTATAACAACCGCGTGCGGATTCTGTCGACCAAGGCGCCGCGTGGCGTGATCTACGACCGGAACCTGCGCCAGCTGGTCAGCAATCAGCCCTCCTACTCCGTGGCCGTGACCGCCGCCGATTTGCCCGAGGACCCGGGGGCCCAGGCCGCCGTCTTCGTCGCCTTGGCCGGCCTGCTGAATACCAAGCCGGTCGTCACCGGCGAGCCCGACAAGGTCTTCGCCCACGCCGACCAGGCCCCGGCCGTGATTGCCGGGTTGGCGGCGCTGCTCCAGGTCCCGGCCGCCGATCTGCAAACGACCCTGGACGCGGCGCAGAAGGTGTCTCCGGAATCGCCCGCCCTGCTGCGCCGGGACCTGGACGCGCCGACGGCGGCCGCGGTGACAGCCCACGCGGCCGATTGGCCGGGGATCGTGGTCATGAACGAGCTCCAGTATAACTTCATCACCCGGCGCGGGCGGCCGGTCGACCCGGTCACGATCCAGCGGGATATCCCGTTCGAGACGATGCAGC
>DATGEF010000560.1:0-2102 GCA_035310405.1 Chloroflexia bacterium
AGCGATGGTGGTCAGGCGTTCCAGCTCACGTAAAATGACCTGCGCGAACGCAAGCTGGAGATCATTGGTATCGGCGGTGAGGTTGATCTGCGCCTGCTGCTCCAGCGTGGCCCGGGTATAGCGATAATTCAGGGCGCCGACGATCAGCAGCACCGGGAGAATGCTGAGCAGGAAGAGCAGCGCGAGAGGCCGGTGGGCCGGCAGGGTCAAGGGCCGGCGGGGCGAACTCGGGGAGGGCACAGCAAGATCCTCCTGGGATAACACACATGGTCAACCCCGGGGCGCGATCCCGGAGGAGCGGGGGTGCGCCGCAAGGGAGGCGGATCACCACGGCCGTTGGGCGGGGCGGCGATCGCCACCTGTACTTTCCAGTCTACACGGCGTGTCAAGGATGGGGCGCTGCGCCCAGGCCGGCCCCAAGTAAAATGCGCAACCGGCTCAGCAGTTGCGCATTTCAGGTCGCGGCCTGGCCTAGCCAGGCGATAAAGACGGGCGCGCGCTAGACGGCTCCCGCAGCTTCGGGGACCGCCCCATTTTGCTCCCCCTCATGCAGCGGCCCCGCCTGCGGGGCCGGGCCAAACCGGGCATCGTCCGACAGCATCGGCGCCAGGATCCGCTGCATGGCCATCACATGGGAGCAGGTACCGTTACGGGGGAAAAAGCCGCAATTGCAGTGCCATTCATTGTCGATCAGCGAGACCTGGTGGGTATCGTTTTCACCGTTGAAGGTTACCTCGAGATTCCGGAACTTGATGCGCTCCGGCTCCCGCTCGTAGCGTTTCGCTTTGTCAATCTTGCTGATCAGACTCGAGTTCATCATGGTCCAACCTCCCCTGCTAACGACCCCCCTAAAACAGCATCACCGGCCCAAGACATGCCGTGTCTCAGGGCCGGTGAGTATGAACAGGATGGCAGTGTTGCACTATTGGTTTTTTGATCACTATCACAACCTCCTCGGTTGGTCAGGTTAGGAGATATTATACACCCGGCGCGGAAAGGGAGTCAAGCGCAGGACGACATAATTCCCGCCGATTCCGCGGGACTTTCGCCCGCCCGGACCGGCGGCTGTGCGGTTACATGATGTTATATTATGTAAAGGATTGATGGTCAGGTTCTTGCTAGATTGAGGCAAGCGGTCAGCAGTGTACTACGCACCGCTGCGCGATTAGCGGTCAGCTGACGGCTGTAAGGAGGTAGTCTGATGGATACTGATGCCACGACTCTGGAGCAAGCCCTGAGCGTGTTACGCGAGCAATATGGCACCCAGGTCAAGGGGCCTATGCGCCGCACCCAGGGCGAGATGCGCAAAGTCCTGGAGATGAAAATGGGGATCGACGATCTCAGTGCGGATCGGTTGGTCAAGAAGCTCTGCGAGACCGGCCGCTTGACCTATAGCAGCGTGCCGGGCGCGCCCAACGAGCCCAGCACGCCCGACGAGCCCGGCACGTCGGCCACCATGCCCCCGGACGCCGGCCCGATCACGGTGCCCGCCGCGCCGGCGATCAGCCTCAGCGGCCTCAATAACCCGATCGGCGGCGCCGGCCCGGTACCGGGCGCCGGCATGGGCCTGGCCGGCCCCGCGGACGCCCTGGCGGCCGAGGAACGGGGCGAAGATCAAACCGACGGCTACTGGCGCATTGGCTAAGCGGCGGCCCCACGCCGCGCGCCGATGCGCATCCTGATGACCGGCGGCGGGACCGGCGGGCACGTCAGCCCGGCGGTCGCCGTCGTCGCCTGCTTGCGCGCGCGCAGTGCCGCGGCCGGGTGGCCGCTCGACCTGCGCTATCTCGGCAGCCGCGAAGGCGTCGAGCGGCGCCTGATCGCCGCACTCGGCGTGCCGTACACGGCCGTGCCCACCGGCAAACTGCGGCGCTATTTCTCCTGGCAGACCCCGCGCGATCTGGCCCGCATCCCGCTCGGCATTCTCCAGTCGGCCTGGCAGGTGGCCCGCTTCCGGCCGGCCGTCATTTTCAGCACGGGGGGCTATGTCTGTGTGCCCCCGGTCATCGCGGGCTGGCTGCTGCGGGTGCCGGCGATCACGCATGAGCAAACCGCGCGCGCCGGCCTGGCCAACCGTATTGCCGCCCGCTTCGCCCGCGTCG
>DATGEF010000561.1:0-2924 GCA_035310405.1 Chloroflexia bacterium
CCGGGTTCTCACAGGGGCGGCGTCCGATTTTCGCCATGTCATACCAGGTCCCATCCACGCGTACTCTTACTACGTCGGCGGTGAAGTCGTTGGATGTGCCGGTGTGGGCACAGTTTTCGAGCAGGGCCGAGCCGACCCCATAGGCGTCGACGGGGACGTCGAGGGCCTCGAACTTGCGGATCTTTTCGGGGGTGAAGCCGCCGGTGACCACGATGTGGACCTCCCGGCACCACTGGCGCGCCGCGTCGTGCCAGGCGGCGGGAAGGTCCCAGGATTCATAGGCCTGGTCGATCGCCTGGCGCAGGAAGAAGACCAGCCGGGGATTCACGCCCATGTCCAGGCTTTTCTCGCCGAGGGGCGGCACACTCTGGTCGCGCAGGGTGGCCCCGGTATCGGCGCGCACGCCCGCCAGCTTGAACTTGCGGGCCTCTACGTCCTGTCCAGCCTCGACCAGGGCGCGCCAGCGCGCGAACAGGACGCGCATGACCTGGAGGGAGGTGCCGACGCAGTCGTTCTCGAAGTCGACGAGGGCGATGCGTGGGATCTCGGGCGGGCGGGTCGCGGCGAAGGCCAGCACGGTCTCGGCCGTATCGCCCAGGAAGCAGGCGATCGCGGCGTGAGCGATGGTGCCGCCGCCCGCCCCGCCCCACCAGTCGCCCTGTGCATCGGTCGAGATCGCGCTGTGCGGGCCCTGGGCGAAGCGCTGGTTGTAGAGTTGGATGGCGATATGGTAGGCGTAGCCGTCGGCGGCCTGGATCTCGTGCGCGTCAAAGCGGGCGGGGAAGAAGAGCACATCTTTGCCCCGCGCGGCGGCCAGCACATTGTAGACATTGGTCGCGATGCGCGAGCCGCGCGTCAGCGTACCGAGGGTGGGCGTTTCCAGGAGGGCAAAATCGCGATAGCGGCCGCGCACCCGGATCACCGGCGCCACGGCCCGCGGGTCGCCGCCATATGGCGCAATCGTGCCGTCCGGCACCGCCCAGACCTGCATCTGGTCCCAGGTCGAGACAAACTGGTCCCGGTCGTCGAAGTAGCCGGTGCAGAGCGCGAGCATGGCCAGCGCCTTGTCGACGCCGACAACGACCGTGAACGGCTCGCGGCGGGTGAACCACTGCATCTCGACCTCGATATTGCCGATATCGACATTAGCCAGGTCGACGCCGAGGTCGCTCAGATCCGGGTTGCGGCCGCCGAAGCGATAGCCCTGCCGGGCCAGGTCGGCCAGCACGCGCACGATATTGTCGAAATACTTATCGGAATACCAGCCCCGCCGCATGCGCTCCACGTCGAGCTTGAACACATCCGCTGGGAGCCGCCGGCCATCAAAGACGCTCATTTTGCCTCCATTCCAGCCCGGCCGCCCCGACGGGCGCGGGCCCCGCCTGTTGGCGCTACTGTATAACAAGCACGACCGGGTTGTCAACGACGCGAACCCGCCCCCATCCGACCTCCTCCGCACCCCTATTCCCCCTGGCAGGTTGCCGTTGCCCCCGCGATGTGCTACAATCAAAGGACCGGACCCGTGCGTCGCCCTCCCCGCGGATATAATCTCAGGATCGCGGCGGCAGACAGGGACGGTACGGCAAGTGTGCCTCATCCAGAGGACACCGGGACCCCACCTGAGTTCCCCGATCGCTGCATACGGTCCTGGTGCCTACATCAACCGGAACCGGCTGGCCGTAGAATAAGGATGGAATAAGGATAGGCGGATGGACGAAGACGAATTAACCGAGCGGGTCCTGCTGGTCGAAGAGAAGCTGGGCGAGGCCTATGAGCTCCTGACCCAGATCCGCAATGATTTGAAGGCGGCGGGCCGGAAAAAGGACTTCCAGGCCCTCAACGAAGTGCTGGACCGGCTGGGCCGCTATGGCCGGATGCTCGGCGAGATGCGTGAAAGCTGGGGGGCCCCGGTTGATTAACGGATCGCGCGCCGGCGAATGGATTTTTCGGGCGCCCCCGGGGACCCCCTTGATCCGCTATAATAGCTATAGCTCGTTCTATGACCCGGCTTGAAACACCGCGACACCCGGCCACTCGTAGTGCAACGCCAGTCAGATTTCCAGGGGGAGGACACCAACAGCCGTGATTAACGCTACCGAATTCGCCAAAGGCGAGAAATACACGAACCGCAAAGGCACTTATACGGTCTTAGAGCTGCATCCGCCGTCGATGACCGTGCGCTATGATGATGGCCTCGAAGAAACGCTGGATATCGCCATCCAGCAACGGATCCTCAGCAACATGACCTTGCCGCCGCGCACGCCGGAGCCGCCGCCCCGGCGCCGGACGGGGCCGGCCACGCCGCCGAAGCTGGCCCCCTCGACCCGCAGCGTGGAAATCCCGGCGCCGGCCAGCCGCCGACCGGCACGCGCGGCGACCGCCACCCTGGCCCGCCCGACCCGCAAAGCCAGCCCGGCCGCCGTGATCCCGACGACCACCTTCGCCCAATTGGCCGCCCTGGCCGGCAAAGAAGACCAGAAAGCCCGCCTGGATGGCCTCAACGCCGCGCTGACGCACGCCGACGCCTTTGAGGCGCTGGCCAACCGCAGCCGGGAGGCCGAGCGCGACCGTTTGCAGGTCTTTACCCTCGAACAGGTCACCCGCATGCACGCGGCCGATCCGGTGCCCTCCCGCCAGAATCCTGAGGAGTTTCTGGCCTATGCCATCGCCCAGAACCGGGCCTACCTGGCCGCCGAAGGGCAGGAGATCCTGGCCTGGCGCTTCCCGCTGTACGAGGCTGGCACCGAGCGCTATGTGATCGACTTACTCTGCTACGACGAGAAAGGCCGCCGGGCCATGCTCGTCTGCACGCGCGTCAAGACGACGCAACGGCACTGGCTCTGGGAGGCGCTGCTCGACAGCTTGCGCAACTGGGCCGCCGTCACGGCGACCACGAGCTTCCCGACCGCGCTCGGCGCGTACAA
>DATGEF010000562.1:0-4024 GCA_035310405.1 Chloroflexia bacterium
GCCGGTCTTCGGGTTGATCACGATCGTGTTGGGCACGGTTTGCGGCAGGGTGTGGTGGTCGGTCACGATCAGGTCGAGCCCCCGCGCCCGGCCATGCTCCACTTCGGCCACGTTGCTGATGCCGCAATCCACGGTGATCACCAGCGTGGCCCCTTGATCGGCCAGGCTGTCGAGGGCCGCCGTGTTCAGCCCATACCCGTCGCGCTTGCGGTGCGGCACATGGATAATCACGGTGACGCCCCAGGCGCGCAACGCCTGCGTGAGCAAGGTCGTCGACGTCACGCCGTCGGCATCATAATCGCCATAGACGGCGATCGTCTCTTGCGCCTGGATCGCGCGGGCGATACGGTCGACCGCGGCCGCCATGCCGCCGATCGTGCCGGGACTCGGCAGCGGCGTGGTGGTCGGGCTCAAGAACGCGGTCGCGGCGGCCTTGAGCCCGTCGACCGTCAGGTGGGCGGGCAGGCGGGTATAGTCATCGGCCGGCTCGGCATGCAGCGCCTCCGGGTCGATGATTTTGCGGTTGACCAGGAGCTGCACCAGGAGCGGGCTGAGCTTCAGGTCGGACAGGACCTCTTGGAGCTCGGCCAGTTGCTCGGGCTTGAGCTGTTGGCGCTTCTTCCACCGTTTGGGCGGTGCTTGCACACGGGACTCCTTCGCAGGGCGGGTTAGACACGGGGGCGTGGCCGTGGGCAGCGGCCCCGGCCCTGCGGTAGATCGGCAGGGCAATGCGTTTATTATAGTATATTTAGACGGCCAGGGCCATGCCACCGCTGCCGGCGTCGGCGCCGCCGGTCAGGGCCCCGGTCGCCGGGTCGACGGCGATCGCGTGGACCAGGGCCAGGCCGCCGTGGCTTTGCGGCAGCCGGGCGATCGGATGGCGCGGGCGCACGGCGTCACAGACGAATTCGGGGATGCGGGCCTGGCAGAGGATCAGGTCGCCCTGGCAATCGAAGCGCGGCGCGAGCACGGCGTCGGCGATCGGCAGGCCAAAGTCGAGCACGTTGAGCAGCACCTGCAGGACCGAGGTGATGATCCGCGAGGAGCCGGGCGCCCCGAGGACCAGGACCGGGCGGCCGTCTTTGTAGACAATCGTCGGGCTCATGCCCGTGGTGCGGCCTTTACCGGGAGCGATCGAGTTGGGGTGGCCCGGCAAGGGATGGAAATTGGTCATCGAGTTGTTGTAGATGAACCCCAGGCCCGGGGTGATCACGCCCGAGGACGAGCCGAGGGAGTGGGTCAACGCCACACAGTTGCCGGCCGTGTCCACCACGCTGACATGGGTCGTGTCGGGGTGCTCGGACGGGGTGAAGGCCACGCTGATCGGCGCGCCCGAATCGATGTGCGCCCGCCATTCGGCCGCGCGCGCCTTATCCACCATCCAGGCCACGGGCACATCCCCAAAGCGCGGGTCGCCGAGATAGGGGTTGCGGTCGGCAAAGGCCGCCTTCATGGCCATGGCGACGCGGTAGATATACTCGGGCGAGTTATGGCCCAGACTCGCCAGGTCGGTACCCTCCAGGATGTTGAGCATGGCCAGCAGCGTGGGACCGCCGTGCGGCGCCCCGACGGTCGCCACGGTGTAGCCGCGATAGGTGCCGGTGAGCGGCGGGCCGGCGAGCAGTGGGTAGTCCGCCAGATCGGCTGCGGTCACGAAGCCGCCCTGGGCAGCCAGGTCGGCGACCATGCGCTGGGCGAGGTCGCCATGGTAAAAGTCGTCCGCGCCCGCGGCCGCGAGCTGGCGCAGCGTCCGGGCGTGGTCCGGGTTGCGCAGGTGGTCACCCTCGTCATAGGGGGTGCCGTCGGCCCGGAGGTAAATACCACGGGCTTCGGCGTTGCTCTGGATATGGTCGAGCAGCGAGCTGGCCTGGGGGTGCGGCCGGCGCCGCTTCCACCCCGCAGCCAGGGTGGTATCCACCATGAAGCCGCGATCGGCGAGTTCGGCCGCCGGCGCAATCGCCGCCGCCCAGGAGATCGTGCCCCAGCGCGCGAGCATATCGGCCAGGCCGCGCACGCTACCGGGCGTGCAAATCGCCCCATAGCCGGAGTCGTTGACCTTGCCTTCGAGAAAGTAGCCCCAGCCATCGGGGTTGGGGCCGATATAGCGATCGGCCCACATCGTGGGCGTGGCGCGGGCCCCGGCCAGCGCGGGCGCATCCACGACGTGCGTGGTGGCCGCCCCGCGCGCCGCGTCGGGCGCCAAGTGGACAGTCAGCAGACTGTAGCCGCCGAGCCCGCACATCTGCGGGCTGACGACGCCCTGGACGAAGGCGCAGGTCACGGCGGCGTCGATCGCGTTGCCGCCCGCCAGCAAAACGCGGGCGCCGGCTTCGACGGCGAGCGGCTGCGGCGCAACAATCATACTGGGCATTAGGGCGTTTCCTTTGGGTGTTCGGTGGGCGGACGGTACGCCAAGCAGGCGCACAACACAAAGGCCGGACAATCCTTGCGGATCCTCCGGCCCTTGTACCCCAATATTTGTTCCGAAGAACTTTTATCGAAGTGGGATTAGTATAGCACGGTACCACGCGCCGAGTCAAGCCCTTTTATCCACCGCTTTATCCACCACTTTGTCCACCGCCGCAGTGGACAACCCCGTGACGGGGGTCGCCCAGTCAGGCGGGACTTGACGGGCAGGCCAGGAAGGGGGGATAATGAGCCGGTGCGGCGTCACGCTCGCCTGCGCGATCACGGCGCTGGTCGGCAATACCGCGTTCAGCTTGTGGACCACGATCATCGGGCTGACCATGCGGATCATTAGCAAGGAGCGATTCGGATGCCACACCTCCAGATCGGGCAGACGCAGCTAGAGCTACACCAGGGCGATATTACCCAGGTCGTCGTCGACGCCATCGTCAACGCGGCGAATGCCCAGTTGGCCGGTGGCGGCGGAGTCGACGGCGCGATCCACCGGGCCGGCGGTCCGAGTATCATGGCCGAATGCCGCCAGATCGGGGGGTGTCCCACCGGGAGCGCCGTGCGCACCGGCGCCGGCCGCTTGCCCGCCCGCTACGTGATCCACGCGGTAGCGCCCGTCTATCACGCCCAGGCCCGCGATGCCGTGCTGCTGCGGGGGGCGTACGCGGCCAGCCTGCGCCTGGCCGACGAGGGGGGCAGCCGGAGTATCGCTTTTCCTTCGCTGGGCACAGGGGTCTATGGCTACCCCATCGCCGAGGCGGCGCCGATCGCGGTGGAGACGGTCGTTGCCCATATTCGCGCCGGCAGCGGCCTAACCCGGGTGATCTTCGTGCTGCACTCGGCCGGCGACTATGCCGTCTACGAACGGGTGCTCGCGGCCCAGGCGTCCCCCGGCTGAGCCGATCCTCAGCCGGGGGATACGTCCCGGACGCGCACCACGACCAGCGTGATATCGTCCGGGTGGATGTCGGCATCGGCCCAGGCCCGCGACGCGTCCAGGATCGCCTGCAGGGTCCGGTCGGCCGAGTAGCTGGCCTGGGCCGCGGTGCAGAGCAGGGCCGCCAGGCGATCGAAGCCGAAGGGCTCGCCATTCGGCCGGGCCGCGTCGATCACGCCATCGCTACCGCAGACGAACAGGTCGCCCGGCTGCAAGGGCACGGTCGACTCCTCATAGGCGACCCCTTCGACCACCCCGACCGGCAGCCGGGGCCCCGGAGTCTCCAGAAAGGCGCAGCTGGCCGCGGCCCCGTCCGTCCCCGGCCGGGCCAGGGCCGGGTAGACCTGCCCGGCATTGGCGATCCGCACGCTGCGCGCGTCCCGGGCGATGGCCGCGCAACTGATGGCCACGAACTGGCGCCCGGTTAGATCGGGGGTGAGCACGCCGTTGGTCTCGGTCAGGGCGGCGGCCGGGGCGCCGGTGCGCAGCAGCGCCGCGCGGAGCGTGTTACGGCTGAGGGCCACCAACAGGGCGGCCGGCACGCTTTTCCCGCAGGCGTCCGACACGACGACGTGCAGGCTGCCGCTCTCGTCCACCAGCAGGTCATAACTGTCGCCGCTGGTTTCGCGGGCCGGCTGGCAGATCGCGGCGATTTCCAGGCTCGGCAGT